>NZ_CEVIVD010000009.1:0-21564 GCF_982290655.1 Protofrankia sp. CiP1_Cm_nod3 | reverse complement strand
GTCCCACGGGCTCGGCGGCACCGGTGGCAGGCCATCCCCGCCGCTGGCCGGTCCTCGCGGTTCTCGTCCTGTCGGTCTTGCTCACCGTCCTCGACGGGACGATCATCAACGTGGCGCTGCGGGTCCTCGCCGATCCGGAGCAGGGGCTGGGCGCGACCCAGACCCAGCTCGAGTGGGCGATCAACTCCTTCACACTCGTCTTCGCCGCGCTGCTGTTCACCTGGGGCATCCTCGGTGACCGGATCGGGCACCGGCGCACGCTGGTGACAGGGATACTGATCTTCGGAGCGTCCTCCGTCGGCGCCGCGTACGCGGACACGCCAGCCCAGCTCATCCTGTGGCGGGTGGTGATGGGAATCGGCGCGGCCGCTCTGCCGCCGGCCACACTGGCGATCATCATGCATGTCTTCCCGCCGTCCCAGCGTCCCCAGGCGATCGGCATCTGGGCTGGTTCGAGCGGCCTTGCCGCGGTACTCGGGCCCATCGTCGGCGGCATCCTGCTCGGCCACTTCTGGTGGGGATCGATCTTTCTGATCAACATACCCGTCGTGCTCGTGGCGCTCGCGGGCACCGTGGCGCTGGTCCCCGAGTCCCGTGACCCCGCGCCCGGGCGGCTCGACCCGCTCGGGGTGGGGCTGTCGATCTCCGGCATCATGCTGCTGGTCTTCGGCATCGTCGAGGGCGGGCGGCTCGCGGACTGGACGCAGGGCCGGGTGCTCGGCCCGCTGCTGGGTGGCCTCGCGCTCCTGGTCGCGTTCGTCCGCTACGAACTGGCCATCGGCCATCCGGCGCTGGACGTCCGGCTCTTCCGTGACCGCCGGATGTCCGCGGCGGCCGTCGCCGTCGGGCTGGCCTTCTTCGCGATCTTCGGACTGACCTTCTTCATGGTCTTCTATCTCCAGAGCATCCGCGGGTACAGCCCGCTGGAGAGCGGACTGGCGCTGCTCCCGCTGGCCGTCGGCCTCGGGATGTTCTCGGCACGCTCCCCGAAGCTGGCCGAGCGGCGCGGCTACCGGCTGGTGGTCTCGGCTGGCCTGCTGCTCGCCTCGCTGTGTTTCTTCGGCTATGCGTTCCTGGACGCGGACTCGCCTGTCTGGGCGATACTGTTGATCTTCTTCCTGCAGGGCATCGGTATGGCACACGTGATGCCCCCGGCTACCGAGGCGGTGATGAGCCTGCTGCCGGCGAGCAGAGCGGGAGTGGCCTCGTCGATCACCAACGTGACCCGTAACCTCGGCGGAGCCCTGGGCATCGCCGTGCTCGGCTCGCTGCTCGCCGTCCGGTACCGGGACGGGCTGGAGCCGCACCTGGCCACTGTGCCCCCATCCGCCCGGGCGGATGCGACCGAGTCGGTGGAGGCCGCCCGTGTCATCGCGGCGTCGCTCGGACCATCCGGGAGGACGTTGTGGGCCGACGCGTCCGACGCCTTCGTCTCGGCGATGCACAGCACGGCGATCGGGTGCGGGCTCGCGGGGCTCCTCGGGGCGGCCGTGGTCGCGGTGGGGATGCCTGGCGCGCGGGAGTCGGCGACCATGCACCACCAGATCCCCCAGCCGGCCGCGCCGGGCCCCCAGCCGGCCGCTTCCCGCCCGGTGGGATCGCGGCCGTCGCAGTCGTAGCTGTCGAAACCATGGTCCAGTGACGTCGCGGCATCAGGAGAACCGGTGACATATCGTGGTGGTACGGGGACGTCCGAACAGGATTCCGCTGTCCGGGCGGCGCAGTCGGACGACCGGTCCCAGGAGTTCTGGCGGGCCCACTTCCTGCGGGAATCGACGCGTTCCCTGTCGTCCGCGGCGGCCCACCTTGCCGGCGGCGAGGCTGTCGAAGCGCTGTACCTGGCGCGTCAGGCACGCTTCTTCGTAGAGGCGATGCTGGCGCAGGCGGCCGCGGAGGCACGGGCGGCCGGGCACAGCTGGGATCGCGTCGGAGAGGTCCTCGGCCTGAGCGGGACAGCGGCTCGTGACGCGTACGCGGATGGCGCGGCGCGGGGATTCGTCGCCGAAGCGGGTGGCGTCGAGGTGCTGACCCGTATCGTCGACCGCTTCTACGGCAAGGTCGCGGCGGACGACGTACTCGGGCCGATGTACGGGGAGGACATCGCCGGCGCCGCCGAGCGGCTACGCGCCTTCCTGATCCAGTACTGGGGAGGCCCGCGTAGCTACTCCCCGCTGCGAGGACATCCGCGGCTGCAGATGCGCCACGCTCCCTTCCCGATCAATGCCCGGGCCCGGGAGTCATGGCTGCGCCTGATGGCGCAGGCCCTGACCGAGGAGGGCCTGCCCGCGCCGCTGGAACGCATGCTCTGGGAATACCTCGTGGACGGGGCACATGCCCTGACCAACACCGGGTGACGCGAGGGGCGGACGCCGGCTTCACCCGCGGGCAGGGCCGGGTGGGTGGCGGCGGCACTGTCAGGCGGGCTCGGGCGATCCGGTGATGCGGCCGCGATGGGCATAGATCGCAAGCTGGGTCCGGTCCCGCAGGTCCAGGCGTCGCAGGACCGCCGTCAGGTGGCTTTTCACGGTGGCCTCGGTGACGAACAGACGGGCAGCGATCTCCGCGTTGGACAGCCCGTCGGCGACCAGTTCCAGCACCTCGCGCTGCCGCTGGGTGAGGCGGATGTCCACACCCTTCATCGCGGTGCCGACCGTGGGAACGGGTGCGGAGGGTGCGGAGGGTACGGAGGGCGCGGTGTCGCCGCCCCCGGTCGGCCCGGTGGAGGACGGCCGCCCTGCCCAGCAGGCCGCGAGGTGGCTGGCGACGGTAGGCGCCAGGGTGATGTGACCGGCCGCGGTCGCGCGGATGGCGTCGAGAAGATCGGCAGGCGGGATGTTCTTGATCAGATAGCCGCGGACGCCGAGGCGCAGCGCCTCGGCCGCCAGGTCGTCGGAGCCTCGGCGGGCGGTGATGATGATGTGGGGGCGGCGATCCGGCAGGGCCGCGGACAGCTTGCGGATGAGCGGGAGGACGCCGGCTCCGTCCAGGTCGCGGTCGACCATGCAGATGTCGGGCTGGAACTCCTGCGCCGCCAGCAGGAGATCCGCGCTGTCCGCCACGTCCCGCACGACGGTGATGTCCGGTTCCCGGCTGAGAATCACCCGCATCCCCGTCCGTACCACGTCGCAGCTTTCGGCGAGAAGCACCCGTATCGTCCGGGTGGGCCGGGCTGTGGCATGTCCGGACACTCCGGGCTTGGACACCTGCGCCTCCTCCGGGGAATCCACAGACGACACGCACACGGCCCGGCCGGCGGCATCGACGGGTGGGCGGCCGTGGAAGAGCCCACCTTCAAGGTCTTCATGGACGGTGTACGGCATCATAACCCCTTCGACCGTCACGGGAACGATCTCGGCTACCCGGGGCCGCTTGTCCGGTGGGTCCGCGAGCATCCGGGTAGTTGAACAACCTGTATATCAACCCGGCGCCACGCACACACCATCGTCAGATAGATGATACCGCTCCGCCGGCGGCGGAAGATTTTCGTCCTTCTCCCGGATGGCTTCTCGCACCCGAGAATACCAGCCGCCCGACAATAACTGTCCGTGTACGGCGGCGGGCCGGGGCCCGGCGGCGGTGGGCCGCCGCCGAAGCCGCCGCGGCGCCGGATCCGGCCCGCGTCGATGTGATCCGGGCCGTGACCAGGAAGACCAAAGCCGGAATGATCATATATCTTTGACGTTACCGGGGGCCGGAGTCACCGGATCATCGGCTGGCAACACCGGAGATCGTCTTCGAAGTGGCCCACCTGGTGTTCCTTATCGCCGTTTGCCTTCCAGGAGGTGCGCCACCCGTGCCGTGATGAGACGTAACGCGGCCGGCACCGGAATCTGAGTCTGTCGTAACCGCGACAGACCTTTTCCTCGATCATGCCGGCACGGCAGGCTACGGCATGAGTCCAGAACAGGATACGCCGCCCTGCGTCGGCAGCTGAGGATGCGCCGGCAGGCAGCCGGTCGCCGTCCGGACGGGGGGAGCGGAATGGATGGACGCTCAGGGCCGGATATCGCGGCGGAGAATACGGTGCGCGGAGCGGGCGACGAGTCCACCCGCCCCGTACGGATTCTGCTGGTCAACGGCCATCCTGTCTTCCTGGCGGGGCTGCGTGCGCTGTTGGAGGCCACCGCGGTGGGCGAGGTGGTCGGTGATCTCACGAACGGCGCCGACATCATCCCCGCGGCTCGACGGCTGCGTCCGGATGTCGTCATCTTCGATTTCGACGACGACGACAACGATGTGCTGGCGCTGACCCAGCGCATCTCGCGGGAATGCCCGAGGACCGCCGTACTCGTCCTCACCGGACGGCATGACCAGCGGACCGTCGCGGCCGTGGTGCGGGCCGGTGCCCGCGGATGCGCCTTCAAGGCGGCGCGGCCGGAGGACCTCGCGCGCGCGGTGGAGGCGGTCAGCCACGGCGAGGTGATCTTCGGTGCCCATATCGCCGACAGCGTGTTACGCCACTTCGACGCCGCCGGGGCGGAGCAGCCTCCGTTCCCCGAGCTCACCGAGCGGGAGCGCGTGGTGCTCTGCCTCGTCGCGGACGGCTACTCCACGGCCGCCATCGCCGGTGAGCTGGCCCTCACCACGAAAACGGTGCGCAACTACCTGTCGAAGATTTTCGCGAAACTGGAAGTGCGGGACCGCGCCGAGGCCGCGGTCATTGCCCGGCGTGCCGGGCTCGGGGGCTGAACAGCCCGCGGAATGAACCCCGGGGAAATCTCCCGCAATCACCGCGGCTACCCGCTGCCGACAGCATATGCCGGCGGCTGTCCCCCGCGGGACAGTGAGGTACGTCACCATCTGGGATGCGTATTGTCGTCCAGCCGACTCCGCCACCGCCCGTCTCCACCTTTTGTCGAAACCGTGGCCCGGAAAATTCCCAGGCAGTTGGGACATCTGACTCATGACGCTGGGACAAATCATCGGGGACGATGAAACAGCCGCAAGGCGATGACAGCCGGACCACGTATTTCCAGGAGATCGCCGAACAACGACATCTGACCGGCAGGCATCCACCCCGCCGGTGCCCCCGAAAGCACCGGCCGGTGCTGTTCACCGGCGTTCCCGTTCGACGGCCCGACGTGAAATCCGCGGCAGCCCGGCCATCGCCGGACGGCGAGACGGTACCAGCCCTGGGCGGGTGCTGGTTCGCCCGCCGGTGGATTTCCCCGAAGCGGAACACCGCACAGCAGGACGTGGCACAGAGGTGAAGGCGGAACCATGCAAAGGACGTTGATCGTCGCAAGGATCACGCCGGGCGCGGAAGCCGAGGTCGCGCGTATATTCGCGGCCTCGGACCGTACCGGCCTGCCCCAGGTCGCCGGGGTGTCGCACAGATCCCTTTACAGCCTGGGTGACCTGTATGTCCATCTGCTCGAAACCGAGCATGAAAGCACCCGCGTGCTGGCCGACATCAGGAGCCAGGAGGAGTTCGGGCGGGTGACCGCGGAGCTGGCGCATTTCATCCAGCCCTATCTGCCCACCTGGCGGTCACCCCGGGACGCAGTGGCGCGCTGCTTCTACACCTATGAACCGGACGGCTCCCCGGCGAGACGGGTCGCGACCGGGCCTGCGCGGGCCGAGGCATGAGCCCGGCGGCCACCACCCCGGCCACCACCGAATGGGTGCGCTGCCGGGCCTGCTCCGCGCTCGTCTACGGGAAACGGTTCGCGCGCAACCTGTTCGTCTGCCCCGAATGCGGTGACCACGGGCGGGTCGGCGCACGCCAGCGGATCGGGCACCTGCTCGACCCGGACAGCTTCACCCCCCTCGAGCTCACCCCGACCGGCTACGATCCCCTCGATTTCTCCGACGGCAGACGGTACGAGGAGCGCTGGCACGAGGCGCGCCGCCGCACCGGCCTGCCCGAGGCGGTGCTGTGCGGCACGGGCCGCATCGGCGGGCGCGAGCTGGCCGTCGCCGTCATGGACTTCTCCTTCATGGGCGGCAGCCTCGGTTCCGCCGCCGGAGAAATGATCACCTTGACCGCGGAGCTGGCCCGGGAGCGCCGGCTGCCGTTCGTGGTCGTCACAACCTCGGGAGGCGCCCGCATGCAGGAGGGCGCCCTGTCCCTGATGCAGATGGCGAAGACGAGCATCGCGGTCGGCCAGCTGCGCCGCGACGGGCTGCTGACCGTCAGCGTCGTCACCGACCCGACCTACGGCGGGGTGGCGGCGTCCTTCGCCACGAACACCGACGTGGTCCTGGCCGAGGCCGGGGCCCGGCTCGGCTTCGCCGGCCCCCGGGTCGTCCGGCAGACCACCGGCGAGCGGCTGCCCGACGGCTTCCAGGGAAGCGCCTTCCTCGCCGCCCGGGGGCATGTCGACCTGGTCGTGCAACGCGCCGAGCTGCGCCCCTGCCTGAGCAGGCTGCTGGCGGTGGCCGCGCCCGGGCGCCGCCCGACGAAGACCAGGCCGGCCATCCGGGAGCCCCGGCCCCCGGCGCCGCGGCAGGAACATGATCCGGTCGCCGCGGGTGCGGCGGCGCGGGTACTGATCCGGGATCCGCGGCAGCTGCGCGACCGCGACCCGTGGGAGCGGGTACGCCTTGCCCGCGACCTCGGCCGCCCCACCACCCTCGACCTCGCCGCCCGGGTGTTCGACTCGTTCCTGGAGCTGCGGGGCGACCGGACGCACGGCGACAGCCCGGCGATCGTCGCCGGGCTGGCCGAGATCGGCGGTGTGCCGGTGGCGGTGGTCGGCCACCAGAAGGGGCACACCACCGCGGAACTGCTCAGCCGTGACTTCGGCCTGGCCAAGCCGGAGGGGTACCGCAAGGCGCTGCGCATCATGGAACTGGCCGAACGCCTCGGCCTGCCCGTCGTGACGCTGGTCGACACCCCCGGCGCGCACCCTGGGGTCGAGGCGGAGGAACGCGGCCAGGCCTCGGTGATCGCCAACGCCATCCAGCGGATGAGCGCGCTGCGGGTACCGGTGGTGTCGGTCGTCACCGGCGAGGGCGGCAGCGGGGGCGCGCTCGCCCTCGCCGTCGCCGACCAGGTGCTCATCGTCGAGAACGGCGTCTACACGGTCATCAGCCCCGAAGGATGCTCCGCGATCCTGTGGAACAACAGCGCCCGCGCCCCCGACGCGGCCCGCTCACTGGGCCTGGACCCGCGGACGCTGCTGCGGGCCGGCATCGTCGACGCGGTCGTGCCCGAACCACCCGGAGGCACACAGGCCGACCCCGGGACGGCCGCGGACACGCTGCGCGCGGCCGTACTCGAAGCCCTCCTCCCGCTGCTGGCCGTGCCGCCCGACGAGCTCGTGGCCCGGCGCGCGGCCCGCTTCCGCGGCTTCGGCGCGGAAGCGGTGGACGTACCGGCCCGCACCGGACGCCGGCAGGAGCAGGAATACGCGCAGGTGCCGGCATGACCCGCGACGAGGCCCCCGAGGTGGCGCCCGACGGGCGGATCGAGCTGCTGGCGGCGGTGCGGGAGCACGTCAGCCGCCTCACCCGCGACCTGCCCGGCCAGCCCAGCCGCCTGCGGCTGCGCTCCGGCGACGTCGTGCTGGAGGTGGAGTGGGCAGCCCCGCCGGCGGCCGGGCCGTTACCGGCAGGTGCGGCCGACAGCACCGGGATCCAGCCGGCGCGGCAGGCGAGCGACGCCGAGGCGTCCGGCACGCCGTCCGGGCCGGTCGTCACCGCACCCATGGTCGGGACCTTCTACCGGTCCCCCCAGCCGGGGGCGGAGCCGTTCGTGCAGGTCGGCGACCTGGTCGCACCGGGGGACACGGTCGGAATCCTGGAGGCGATGAAGCTGATGAACCCGGTGCGCGCCGAGGCCGCCGGCAAGGTCGACCGGATCGCCGTCGCCGACGGGGAGCCGGTGGAGTTCGGGCAGGTGCTCATCACGCTGGTGCCCGTCGGATGAGCGGGCTGGCCAGCGCTGCGGCCGGCGGCGCGACACATGGGGTGATGTGAGGTGTTCCGGAAGGTACTGATCGCGAACCGTGGGGAGATCGCGGTACGGGTGGCGCGGGCGTGCCGCGAGCTCAACCTCGCGGTCGTCGGCGTGCACTCCACCGCGGACGACGTCGAGGCGCTGCGCCGGCACGTGGACGAGACCGTCTGCATCGGGCCGGGCCCGGCCGGGCGCAGCTACCGCAACGCCGCGGCACTGGTGGAGGCGGCCCGCAGGACCGGCGCGGACGCCGTCCACCCCGGGTACGGGTTCCTGTCGGAGGACCCCGACTTCGCCGAGATCTGCGCCGCCAACGACCTGGTGTTCATCGGGGCGCCCGCGCAGGTCATGGCCTGCCTCGGTGACAAGAGCACGGCACGCACCCTGATGCGGGAGGCCGGGCTGCCGCTGCTGCCCGGCAGCCGCGAGGTACCCGGCGACGTCGACGAGGCGGCCCGGCTCGCCGCCACCGTCGGCTATCCCGTCATCATCAAGGCAGCCGCCGGCGGCGGGGGCAACGGGATGACCGTCGTGCGCGAGCCCGGTGGCTTCGCCCGCGCGTTCGCCGAGACCCGCGCCGTGGCGCGCGCGGTCTTCGGTGACGACCGGGTCTACGTCGAGCGCTATCTGGAACGGGCGCGGCATGTCGAGGTACAGGTCCTCGTCGACGAGCAGGGCACGGGGATCCACCTCGGCACCCGGGAGTGCTCCGTGCAGCGACGCCACCAGAAGCTGCTGGAGGAGGCGCCCGCCCCGGGGCTGGATCCGCAGCAGGCCGCCGCGATCGCGCGGGACGCCGTCCACGGCGCGCTCGCCACGGGCTTCCGCGGTGCCGGCACGGTCGAGTTCCTGGTGGACGCCGACGGCCGGCACTACTTCATGGAGATCAACTGCCGGATCCAGGTCGAGCACCCGGCCACCGAAATGGTCACCGGCTGTGACATCGTCCGGGAGCAGGTGCGCGTCGCGGCGGGCCTGCCCCTCGGTCTGACCCAGCAGGACGTGCAGATCCGCGGCACCGCCCTGGAGTGCCGGGTGAACGTGGAGGACCCCGCCAACGACTTCAGGCCGACCCCCGGCCGGATCGAGCGCTTCCTCCCGCCCGGCGGCCCGTTCACCCGGGTCGACACCCATGCCTGGCCGGGGTACGTCGTCGGGCCGCACTACGACTCGCTGCTGGCCAAGGTCATCGTCTGGGCGCCGCGGCGCGACGAGGCGATCGCGCGGGCCGACCGGGCACTGGCCGAGTTCGAGGTAGCCGGCCCGGGGGTGCGGACCACCATCCCGTTCCTGCGCCGCGTCCTCGCCGACGAGGAGTTCGCCAGCGGGCGTTACGCGACGTCCCTGGTCGACCGCCTGCTGGCCGGCACGCCACCGGAGCCGGGCAGGCGGCGCTGAGCCTCGGCCGGCCGGCCGGCCGAGGAAAGCCCGTCCGGCCCCTGGGCCTCCCTGGGCCAGATCGGTGAGCCGACAAACAGACGAACAGGAACTCGCGGAAAAAGAAACCGGCGGAAAGCCGGCGGGAAAAGAACAGAAAGGGAAGAAGGACTGTGAGCACGAACGAGACGATCACATCGGTCACACCGACGGAGATCGAGAACATCCTCGTCACGGAGACGGGAGTAGGCCCCGAGACGATCCGCGCCGGTGGTGGCACGACCCCCCTGGTCGACCTCGGCATCGACTCGCTCGCGGTGCTGCAGCTGCAGGGCGCGCTGGCCGACAGGTTCGGCGTGGAACTGCCCGAGGAGGCCGGTGGCTGGACCGTCACCCGCATCGTCGCCTTCGTCAACGGCGACCTCGCCGGGAGGCGCTGACGTGGCCGGGCACACGGAGAACACGATCGTCATCAGCGCGCCGTTCGACCTGGTCTGGGACATCACCAACGACCTGGAGCGCTGGCCGGCCCTGTTCACCGAATACGCCTCGGTCGAGGTACTGGAGCGGATCGGCACGACGGTGCGCTTCCGGCTGACGATGCACCCCGACGAGCAGGGACGGGTCTGGTCGTGGGTGAGCGAACGGACCCCGGACCGGCAGCGCCGGGAGGTCCACGCCCACCGGGTCGAACCCGGCCCGTTCGAGTACATGCGCATCCACTGGCGCTACGACAGCGACGGCGACGGCGACGGCGACGGCGACGGGGACGGGGACGGCGTCCGGATGACCTGGATTCAGGACTTCGCGATGCGGCCCGACGCGCCGGTCGACGACGCGGGCATGACGCAACGGATCAACACGAACTCCGCCATCCAGATGGACGTCATCCGGCGCCGGGTCGAAGCCCTGGCGGCGGTGTAACCGGCCGCCCGCACGGCGACGCGAGAAGGGAACACCCATGAGCAGCACCGGACCCAAGGTCCTGTCCATCCACGACGTGCCACCGAATACCCGCCGGGGCGGTGACATCCGGACCCTGCTGTCACCGGCCACCGTCGGCTCGACGTCAGGTTTCCTCGGGACGCTGGCCCTGCGGCCGGGGGAGGTCGTCACCGAGCACTGGCATCCGTACTCCGAGGAGTTCCTCTACTGCGTGACCGGGAACATCACCGCACGCCTCGACGGCCAGGACACCGCGCTGCCGGCCGAGCACGGCCTGCTGATCCCCCTGGGGACGCGCCACCGGCTGGTCAACACCGGCGACGAGACGGCGTTCCTCGTCTTCCACCTCAGCCCGCTGGCCCCACGGCCGGACCTCGGCCACGTCGACACCGAGCCCCTGCCCACCCTCGTGCCCGCGCCGGCCGGGGCGGGCGGCAGCGGGGACGGCGACCCACGGAAGGCACCAGCATGAGCACACATACGAGCACGAGCGCGGGCCCGAGAAGGACGGTGGTCACCGGCGTCGGCGTCATCGCCCCCGGCGGGACGGACAGCCGCGCGTTCTGGACCCTGCTGACCGAGGGCCGGACCGCGACCCGGCGGATCTCGTTCTTCGACCCGGCGCAGTTCCGGTCGCAGATCGCGGCCGAATGCGACTTCGACCCCGCCGCCGCCGGCCTGGACGCGCAGGAGATCCACCGCAACGACCGGTTCATCCAGTTAGCGCTCGCCGCGGCCGCGGAGGCGGTCACCGACAGCGGCCTGGACCTGCCGGCCGGCGCCCCCGACGGCGGATACGGCGTCGGGGTCAGCCTCGGCAGCGCCGTCGGCGCCACCACCCGCCTCGAGGACGAGTACGTCGCGGTCAGCAACAGCGGCCGTGACTGGCTGGTGGACCCGGCATACGCCTCGTCCTTCCTCTACCACGCCCTGGTGCCCAGCAGCCTCGCCGGCGAGGTGGCCCGCAGGTTCGGCGCGCGCGGCCCCGCCGCGGTGGTGTCGACGGGCTGCACCTCGGGGATCGACGCGATCGGCCGGGGCCACCAGCTCATCCAGGACGGCGCGGCCGACGTGGTCATCGCGGGTGCCACGGACGCGCCGATCTCACCGATCTCGATCGCCTGCTTCGACGCGATCCGGGCGACCTCAGCGCGCAACGACGACCCGGAGCACGCCTCCCGGCCGTTCGACGCCACCCGGGACGGGTTCGTGATGGGGGAAGGCGCCGCCGTGCTCGTCCTGGAGGAGTGGGAGCACGCCCGCCGCCGCGGCGCCCACGTCTACTGCGAGGTCACCGGCTACGCGTCCCGCTCCAACGCCTACCACATGACCGGGCTGCGACCGGACGGTGTGGAGATGGCCGAAGCGATCACCAGCGCGCTCCGGCAGGCCCGCACCCCGGCCACGGCGGTCAGCTACGTCAACGCCCACGGGTCGGGCACCAAGCAGAACGACCGGCACGAGACGGCCGCCTTCAAACGCTCCCTGGGATCGCACGCCTACCAGGTACCGGTCAGCTCGATCAAGTCCATGGTCGGCCACTCGCTCGGGGCCATCGGCGCGATCGAATGCGCCGCCTGCGCGCTGGCCATCGAGCACTCCGTGGTGCCGCCGACGGCCAACTGGGAGAACCGCGACCCCGACTGTGACCTGGACTACGTGCCCAAGACCGCCCGTGACCAGCGGATCGACGTGGCGCTGTCGGTCGGCAGCGGTTTCGGCGGCTTCCAGTCCGCGATCCTGCTCGAGCGCGCGACGGTGACCCGGTGAGCGCCCCGGGCCAGTCCGCGGTGATCACCGGTATCGGCGTCGTGGCACCGAGCGGCATCGGGGCCGAGGCGCACTGGTCGTCCACGCTGCGCGGCGAGGTCAAGGTCGCCCCGGTCACCCGCTTCGCCACCCCCACGCCCGCCGCCGTCCTGGCCGGTACCGCGGCGCCCGCCGCCGTCCTGGCCGGTGAGGTGGACGGCTTCCAGCCCGAGGATCATCTCGACCCCCGGCTGATCGTGCAGACCGACCGGTGGAGCTGGCTGGCCCTGACCGCCGCCGGCCTCGCCCTCGATGACGCCGGCTACCGGCCGTCCGATCACGATCCGTACGACACCGCGGCCATCCTGGCCAGCGGCTCCGGCGGCAACGAGTTCGGGCAGCGGGAAATCGGGCGGCTGTGGAGCCAGGGCCGCCGGGCGGTGGGGGCCTACCAGTCCATCGCCTGGTTCTACGCGGCCAGCACCGGGCAGATCTCGATCCTCCACGGGCTGAAAGGCCCCTCAGGAGTGATCGTCTCCGGTGAGGCCGGCGGCCTGGACTGCCTCGGCGAGGCCCGCCGGGCCATCCGGCGGGGGACCCGCGCCGTGGTGGCGGGCGCCACCGAGGCCGCGGTCGCACCGTATGCGATGACCTGCTACGCCACGAGCGGGATGCTGACCGCGGGCACCCGTCCCGAGGAGGGCTACCGGCCCTTCTCCCGGCATGCCGACGGGTACGCGCCGGGCGAGGGCGGCGCCCTGTTCGTGGTGGAGGACGCCGCGGCGGCGCACGAGCGCGGCCACCGCGGCTACGGACGGATCGCCGGCTACGCGGCCACCCACGACGCCCACCACGACCGGCGCCCGGCACCCGGGCCGGACCCCCTCGTGCAGGCGATGCGACGCGCGCTCGACGACGCCGGCCTGACCCCCGGCAACGTCGACGTCGTCTTCGCCGACGGCATGGGAACACGTGAGCACGACCTGCTGGAGGCACGCGCCCTGGGCGAGGTCTTCGGTGACCGCCTCGCCCACCTGCCGGTGACGGCCCCGCACAGCCTGGTCGGGCGCCTGTGCGCCGGGACGCCGGCGCTCAACGTGGCGACCGCGCTCCTGGCGATGCGGGACGGCGTGGTCCCTCCGGTGGGCAACCTGACCGATCCGGACCCGGCATACGGGCTGCACCTGATCACGGGAGAACCACGCGGAATGCCGACGAACGTCATCATGATCAACGCCCGCGGCTACGGAGGGTTCAACAGCTGCCTCATCCTCACCTCGACTCCGTGATCGACACCGCCGTGACCGACGTCGCGGGGGAGGCGACATCGCGACCGCGGTCAACCGGCCGCGGCGGTTCAGCTCCGACGGCCTCCCATCCCGCGGCCATCCCGTCCGACATGCGCGGCACGGGTGCCCGCGTGCTCCTGAAGCGAGTGCGGGCAGGGTGAAGGGGTCCGCGTGGTGGCGGGTTGTGCCATGCTGGGTGGGCGACGGCAGTGGAGGAAGCCGGTGGGAATCCGGCGCGGTCCCGCCACCGTAACCGGGGAGCGAACCCTCACCGTGTGTCACGGACGTGTAGGCGTCCGGAAGGCCGAGGGGGAGCGGTGATCCGGGAGCCGGGATACTTCGGCCGTCCGCACCGTTACCGAGGGCGAGGAAACCCGAGGGAGGACCGCGGCATGCCCGTTCACGCCCGTCAGCCGGTGCCCGGCGCACGGTCGGGAGCACGATGACGGCCTACCCGCTGTCCGCGGTGGTGGGTATGGACGACCTGCGGCTCGCTCTCGTCCTCAACGCCGTGTCACCGGCTATCGGCGGGGTACTCGTCCGGGGGGAGAAGGGCACCGCCAAGTCGACGGCGGTACGGGGGCTCACCGCCCTGCTCCCGCCCCTGGCGGTGGTGGCCGGCTGCCGGTTCGCCTGCGACCCGGCCGCCGGTGACGCCGACTGCCCGGACGGCCCGCATCCACCCGAGGCTCCCGCCGTGACCCGGGCGGCGCGGATGGTGGAGCTGCCGGTCGGCGCCTCGGAGGACCGGGTGACCGGGGCGATCGACCTCGACCGGGCGCTCACCGAAGGCGTCACGGCGCTGCGCCCCGGGCTGCTGGCCGCCGCCCACCGCGGCCTGCTCTACGTCGACGAGGTCAACCTCCTGCACGATCATCTTGTCGACCTGCTGCTGGACGCGGCCGCGCTCGGCGTCGCCCACGTCGAACGCGACGGGGTGTCGGTCCGCCACGCCGCCCGGTTCCTGCTGGTCGGGACGATGAACCCGGAGGAGGGTGAGCTGCGCCCGCAGCTGCTGGACCGGTTCGGGCTGACCGTCGAGGTCGCCGCCAGCCGGGACCCGCGGGTGCGGGCCGAAGTGGTGCGCCGCCGGCTGGCCTACGATGCCGGCCCGCGGGCCTTCGCCGCCGCCTGGGCGGAGCAGGACGCCGCCCTCGCCGCCCGGATCGCCGCCGCCCGCGACCGGCTGCCCGCCGTGGAGCTCTCCGAGACGGCGTTGCGCCAGGTCACCGCGGTCTGCGCCGCCTTCGACGTGGACGGGATGCGCGCGGACGTGGTCACCGCCCGCACCGCGATCGCGCTGGCCGCCTGGGAGGGCCGCGAGCGCGTCACCGCCGACGACATCCGCCGCGCCGCCCGCCTGGCCCTGCCACACCGGCGCCGCCGGGGCCCGTTCGACGCCCCCGGCCTGGACGAGGACACCCTCGCCGACGCTCTGGAACAGGCCCTGGAACAGACCGGGGAGCCACCCACGGACGACCCTGACGGACCGCCACCGGCCGGCGGCGGGGGCGGCGGAGGCAGTGGCGGCGGTGGCGGCGGTGGATCCGCCGGCGGCCACGGCAACGGCGGTGCCGCTACCGACAGTGACGAGAATACCGGTGCCGGGCCGCCGTTCACGTCGGCCGGCGACCTGCCGGCCCCGCGCCCGGCGGAATCGGAGCCCCTGCACCGGGCGGAAACGCAACAGACGGAGACGGACGCGGAACCGTGGCCCGCCGGCGGGCCGGCCACCGCGTCCGAGCACAGCCGGTACGAGCAGCCCGACCCGTCGCGCGGACGGGCGGACGCCGCTGGCAGCGCACACCCCGCCGGCCCGCCCGGCCCGGTGTTCCGCCCCCGCCGCCTGGAGATCCCCGATGTCGGTACCGGTCTCGGCGCCGCCGGGCGGCGCTCCCGGGCCCGTACCCGCCACGGCGCGGTGGTCACCGCCTCGCCGGAGGCCCCTGGCCTGCACCTGCCGGCGACCCTGCGGGCCGCCGCGCCCTGGCAGCAGGCCCGCGGACGCCACGGGCCGGGGCTGCTGCTGCGGCCGTCCGACCGGCGCGGCGCCGTCCGGGAGGGACGCGAGGGCAACCTGGTGCTGTTCGTGGTGGACGCCAGCGGCTCCATGGCCGCCCGCGCCCGGATGCGCACGGTCACCACCGCCGTGCTCTCCCTGCTCCTGGACGCCTACCAGCGCCGCGACCGGATCGGAATGATCACCTTCCGGGGTGCCGACGCCGAGGTCGTCCTGCCGCCGACGTCGAGTGTGGAGGTGGGCGCGGCCCGGCTGCGTTCCCTGCCGACCGGTGGGCGCACCCCGCTCGCCGCCGGGCTCACCCGCGCCGGGCAGGTGCTGGCCGCCGAACGCCGGCGTGACCCCGACCGGCGCGCGCTGCTGGTCGTCGTCACCGACGGCCGGTGCACCACCGGCCCGGATCCGGCCGCCGCCGCGCACGCGCTGGCCCGCGCCGGGGTGGCCAGCGTCGTCGTCGACTGCGAGAGCGGCTATGTCCGCCTGGGCCTGGCCGGCCGGCTGGCCACCGCCCTCGGTGGCACGACCGTCCCGCTGGCCGCCCTGTCGGCGGCGGCCGGCCCGGCGGCCCCCACCAGCTCCGCGGATCCCGCCGGCTCCGCGGATCCCGCCGGCGCTGTCCGCCCGGTATGGCCGGCGCGCCCCGCCAGCCCGGTGCGTCCGATATGGCCGGCGGGATCCGCCCGGCCCGGCAGGCCCGCCGGGCCGACACCGTCCACACCGTCCACCCAGCCTGGGAAGGTGGCCTGAGGGATGCCGCAGGGACAGCCGGCCGTGATACCCGACGACGGCCTGACCACCCGGGCCCGCCGGGACCGCCCGCTGCTGATCGTCCACACCGGTGACGGCAAGGGGAAGTCGACCGCGGCGTTCGGGCTGGCCCTGCGCGGCTGGGCGCAGGGCTGGCCGGTCGGGGTGTTCCAGTTCGTCAAGTCCGCGAAATGGCGGATCGGGGAGGAACGGGCACTGCGCACGCTGGCCACCACCGGCGAGGGCGGCACGGTCACCTGGCACAAGATGGGCGAGGGCTGGAGCTGGGTGCAGCACCGCATCGACCCGGGCGCCCAGCCCGCCGACGCCGCGCGCGAGGGCTGGGAGCAGATCCGCCGGGACCTGGCCGCGCAGACCTACCGGCTCTACGTCCTCGACGAGCTGACCTACCCGCTGAAGTGGGGATGGATCGATGTGGCCGAGGTCGTCGAGACGCTGCGCGCCCGGCCCGGGCGCCAGCACGTCGTCGTCACCGGCCGCGCCGCGCCGCCGCGGCTGCTCGACGCCGCCGACCTGGTGACCGAGATGACCAAGGTGAAGCATCCGATGGACGCCGGCCAGAAGGGCCAGCGGGGGATCGAATGGTGAGCGGCCCCGGCGCCGCCGGCATCGCCCTGCCCCGGCTGCTGGTCGCGGCCCCGGCCAGCGGCGCGGGCAAGACCACCGTGGCGACCGGGCTGATGGCCGCCCTGACCGCCCGCGGCCTGCGGGTCTCCCCGCACAAGGTCGGCCCGGACTACATCGACCCGAGCTACCACGCCCTGGCCACCGGCCGCCCCGGGCGCAACCTCGACGCCGTGCTCTGCGGCGAACAGCGCATCGGCCCCCTGCTCGCCCACGGCGCCCGCGGCGCCGACATCGCCGTCGTCGAAGGGGTGATGGGCCTGTTCGACGGGGTGTCGCTGCCACGGCCCGGCCAGCCCGTGGACTTCGCCTCCGCCGCCCACGTGGCCCGGCTGACCGCCACCCCGGTCGTGCTGGTCGTGGACGCGTCCGCCGCGGGCCGCTCGGCCGCGGCCGTGGTGCACGGCTTCGCCACCTGGGATCGGCGGGTGCGCCTGGCCGGTGTCGTGTTCAACCGGGTCGGTTCGGCCGGCCACGAGCGCCTGCTGCGGGACGCCGTCGCCGGCCTGCGCATCCCCGTGCTGGGGGTGCTGCGCCGGGACGACGCCGCCGCGGTGCCCTCGCGGCATCTCGGGCTGGTGCCGGCGGCCGAGCGGGCGCCGGCCGCGGCCGAGGCGGTCCGGGCGCTGGGGGCGCTGGTCGCCGCATCCTGCGATCTCGACGCCGTGCTTGCGCTGGCCCGCTCGGCCCCGCCGCTGGACGCCCGCCCCTGGACGCCGTCGGACGCCGTGGCCGAGACCGGCGAGACCCGCGAGACGGCCGGGCCCGGCGGCGGGCGGCCGGTGCGGATCGCTGTCGCGGGCGGGTCCGCGTTCACGTTCGGTTATGCCGAACAGGTCGAACTGCTGCGCGCCGCCGGGGCCGAGGTCGTCACCGTCGACCCGCTGCGTGACGAGACGCTTCCGGACGGCACCGACGGACTGGTGATCGGCGGCGGGTTCCCCGAGGAGCACGCCGCCGCGCTCGCGGCCAACGCGCCGCTGCGGGCCGAGGTCGTCGCGTTGGCGCGCCGGGGCGCGCCGATCGCCGCCGAATGCGCCGGCCTGCTCTACCTGGCCCGCTCCCTCGACGGGCATCCGATGTGCGGCGTCCTCGACGCCGACACGGCGATGGGGCCACGTCTCACTCTCGGTTACCGTCAGGCGGTCGCTGTCTGTGACAACTCGCTCGTGACCGCCGATACCGTGGTGACCGCGCACGAGTTCCACCACACGCAGGTCATCCCGCCGACCGCCAGCACGACCGCCGCTGCTGCCGCTGCCACCACCCCTGCCGACACGGCTCCGGTTCTCGCTGGCGGCCGCGCCGGCCCCACGGCCGGGCCCGCCGCCGGAGCGTCCTTTCCCGGGGAGGCGCGCTTTTTCCCAGGGGACGTGCCACAGTCGGCCTGGCGGGTGGACGACCGGGCGGAGGGGTTCGTACGCGGCAACGTGCACGCCTCCTACCTGCACCTGCACTGGGCCGGCGTGCCCGGGGCGGCCTGCCGGTTCGTCGCCACGGCCCGCGGGGCGAGAGCGGCCGGGCCGTCCGCGGCGGCCGTCCGTGCTCCCGGCGCGGCACGGAGCGCGGGAGGAGCGCGATGAGCTCCAGGAACGTCGAGGGCAGCGAGGGCGCCGGAAGCCCCGGAAGCCCCCGGGCAACGCCGTCGAAAACCGCAACGTCGCGCGGCAAGGGCAGCGAGGGCGCCGGAAGCCCCGGGGCGGTTCCGCCGCGCGCCCGGCTGGTCGGTGTCGGCGTCGGGCCCGGCGACCCGGATCTGGTGACGGTCCGGGCCGCGCGGACGCTGGAGCGGGCCGACGTCGTGTTCGTCCCGGTCAGCGAGGGGATGCCGCCGCCGGGCCGGGCCGAGGCGACCGTGCGCGCGCACGTCACCCACGACCGGATCCGCCAGGTGACGTTCCGGATGACCGGGGACGCCGACTACGACGCCCCGGCGGCCGTGGTCATCCAGGCCCTGCGCGAACACCCCACGGGCAGTGTCGCGTTCGCCACGATCGGTGATCCGAACGTCTACTCGACCTTCACCACGCTGGCCGCCCGGGTCCGCACGCTGTTACCGGAGGTCACCATCGAGACCGTTCCCGGCATCATGGCCATGCAGGATCTCGCCGCCCGCTCCGGCACGGTGCTGGCCGTGGGCACCGAGACCGTGGCGCTGCTGCCGCTGACCGCCGGTGTGGACGCCTACCGCCGGGCGGTCGCCGACCACGACACCGTGATCGCCTACAAGGGCGGACGCGCGCTGCCGCAGGTCCTCGACGTGCTGGCCGAGGCCGACCGGCTGACCGGCACACACGGCGCGGCCGTCTACGGCGCCTGCACGGGCCTGCCCGAGGAGGACATCCGCCTCGCCGCCGACCTGCCCCGCGACCAGCCCGGCCCCTACCTGTCCACGGTGATCTCCACCCGGCGCCGGCAGTGGCCGGCATGACCGCCCGCCCGCCCGGGCGGGTCACGTTCGTCGGGGCCGGCCCCGGGGCCGCGGACCTGCTGACCCTGCGCGCCGCCCGGGTGATCGGCGAGGCGGACGTGGTCATCTGGGCGTCCTCGCTGGTGCACCCGGACGTGCTCACCCATGCCCGCGACGACGCCGAGATCGTCGACTCGGCCGGGCTGCCGCTGGAGGGCGTCCACGAGATCTACCGGCGGGCCGCGGCCGGCGGGCTCGCGGTGGCCCGCGTCCACTCCGGTGACCCGGCGCTGTGGGGTGCGGTGCAGGAGCAGCTGGAGATCTGCGCCGAGCTGGGGCTGGCCACCGACATCGTCCCCGGGGTCAGCAGCTTCACCGCGGCGGCCGCGGCCGTCGGGCGCGAGCTGACCGTCCCCCAGGTGGCCCAGTCGGTGATCCTGACCCGGCTCGCCGGCGGGAAGACCCCGATGCCGCCCGGGGAGGAGGTGGCCCGGTTCGCCGCGCACGGCACGACCATGGCGCTGTTCCTCTCGGCGGCCCGTTCCAGCCAGCTGCAGGCCGAGCTCACCGCCGGTGGCTACCCACCGGAGACACCCTGCGTGGTCGCCTACCGGGTGAGCTGGCCGGAGGAGCTGATCGTGCGGTGCGCGCTCGCCGACCTCGCCGCCACGATCCGTGAGCACAAGCTGTGGAAGCACACGCTGGTGCTCGTCGGCCCCGCCCTCGCCGCCGGCGGGACCCGCTCCCACCTGTACCACCCCGGTCACTTCCACGGCTTCCGCCGGGCCGACCGGGCCGCCCGCACCACGCTGCGGGCGGCCCGGGACAACTCCGAGGCCCCCCGCGCCCGCGACATTCCCGTCCGTGACGACCCTCGTGCGT
The DNA here is from genome assembly GCF_982290655.1 of Protofrankia sp. CiP1_Cm_nod3. Lineage (NCBI taxonomy): Bacteria > Bacillati > Actinomycetota > Actinomycetes > Frankiales > Frankiaceae > Protofrankia > Protofrankia sp. CiP1_Cm_nod3. Next base: position 1,597 of record NZ_CEVIVD010000009.1, on the reverse strand, counting down.
CCGATGCGTCCAGCGCCTCACGTGAAGGGCCCGGGCCCACATGATCAACCTTCGTTGGGACGTCCCGCGCAGGCCGCCACGCAACCATCCCGGATGCGGTCGCGCGGCTGACAGCGACCGACAGGGACAGCCGTCCGCTGGGGAGAACGCGCCGGTGCGCACCACCATGAACGATCACAATGACGGATGGTCACGATGACGGACGCCAGGACACCGGGCCGGTCGGGCATCGGCCTGGTCGCGGTGACCGCCGCCGGCCGCGCGGCCGCCCGGGATCTCCAACGGGCCTGGCCGGACGCCCGCCACTACGACGGCACGGCCCGCGAGGCGCTCACCGCCGCCGTCACCGCATGCGCCGGGGTGGTCTGCTTCCTCGCGACCGGCGCGACCGTCCGGCTGCTGGCCGGCACCCCCGACACCGGCAGCCTGCTCACCGGCAAGGACAGCGACCCGGGGGTGGTCTGCGTGGACGAGGCGCGCCGGTGGGCGGTCGCCCTCGTCGGCGGGCACGCCGGCGGAGCCAACGACCTCGCCGAGCGGGTCGCCGCCACCCTCGGCGCGACCGCCGTCGTGACCACCGCCAGTGACGCCGCCGCGGTCCCCGCCCTGGACTCCTTCGGCGCCGACATCGGCCTGCGCGTCGAGCCCGGATCGCGGCTCGCCGCCGTGGGCACGGCGCTGCTCGCCGAGCAGCCCGTGACCCTGTACACGGACGCGGTCTGGCCGCTGCCGCCGTTGCCGGGAACGGTCCGGCCCGCCGATCTCACCGATCTCACCGATCTCACCGGCCGGAGCGGACCCGCCGATCACCCCTTTCCCACTGCTCCAGGCGCCCTCGGCGGCGCCGATGAACCCGACGGGAGCAGTGCGCCGGCCACGTCACAGGCCGGACCAGCCACGCCGGCCACGTCAGTCCCGCCGGTCCCGCCGGATCGGCCGGATCGGCCGGCGGCGCCCGCCATCGTGATCACCGACCGGGTCGTCACGCCGCCGGCGCCCGCGGTGGTCTACCGGCCGCCCAGCCTGGTCGTGGGGGTCGGCGCGAGCCGGGGCGTACCCGCCGACGAGATCGTCGACCTCGTCGAGCGCGCGCTGGCCGATGCCGGGCTGGCACCGCTGGCCGTGCGTCACCTCGCCACCGTCGAGGCCAAGCGGGACGAGGCCGGCATCGTCGCCGCCGCCCGCCGGTTCGGCTGGCCGCTGGTCGTGCACCCGGCCGAGGCGCTCGCGGCCGTCGACGTCCCGCATCCCTCCGAGGTGGTGCGGGCCGCGGTCGGCACGCCGAGCGTCGCCGAGGCGGCGAGCCTGCTCGGCCCCGACGCGGGTCTGTCCGCCGGCACCGCCGAACTCGTCGTGCCCAAACGGGCGAGCGCGCACGCCACCGTGGCGGTCGCCCGCCACCGTCCCCGCGGCCGGCTGGCCATCGTCGGCCTCGGCCCCGGCGACCGGGACCTGCTCACCCCACGCGCCGCCCGCGAGCTCGCCCGCGCCAGTGTGATCGTCGGTCTGGACCAGTACGTCGACTCCGTCCGCGACCTGATCCGGCCGGGCGCGCGCGTGCTCGCCAGCGGCCTCGGAGCGGAGGAGGCCCGCGCCG
>NZ_CEVIVD010000008.1:57640-71950 GCF_982290655.1 Protofrankia sp. CiP1_Cm_nod3 | reverse complement strand
TGTGCGGGTACACGTGCATGATCGGTACTGTGCCCGCGCCGCGCCGCGCGAGCGCGAGGTAGGAGCCCACGAACTCGGACCAGTTTGGCAGCTGGACGGCCACCCGGTCACCGGGCCGGACCCCGCGGCGCAGTAGCGCGGCGGCAAGACCATGGGCATGCTCACGGCGCGTCGCCCGCGGGGGAAGGCCGAGCCGTCCTGCCACCAGCCCTTCTCGCGAACCTGCTGATCGATTCAGCGTCGTACCGGTCGTAGAGCGTGGGCGGGGGACATGCTTGCCTGAATCAACTATTTGGTCGAACCATTGAAAACATCGATCTTATGCTACTAAGATCCGGTCATGCTTGCGGCTGGGGTGAGCCACCTGTCGTCCGACGTTTCGGCCCGGCCCGCACGGCCGAAACGAATGCGCGTTCAGGTATCCACGACGAAGCGGAGGTTCTGATGGTCGGTGTGGAGACAGACACGGCTACGCTCACGGTCTACGACCGGTACGACGCTGAATCGATCAGGAGGTTTCGCGAGAAGGGCTGGTGGCAGGACGGCTCGGCCGCCGCCTTACTCGATCGGTGGGCGGACGCGACACCAGCTCGCCGGTTCGTCTCCGACGGCACCACCGAGCTCGATTATGCCACGGTCCGTGAGCGTGCCCATGGTCTTGCCGCCGCGCTCCTGCGCCGCGGGGTCCGGCCTGGTGACCGGGTGGCCGTCCAGCTGCCGAACTGGTCCGAGTTCGTGGTCTCCTACCTCGCGCTCGCGCGGCTCGGCGCGGTCACAGTACCGATCATGACCGTGTACCGGCACACGGAGATCGCCCACGTCCTGCGCAACTCCGGCGCGGTTGCCGCGATCACCACCGGGGCCTTCCGCGGCTTCGACCACGCGGCGATGTTCCGCGCGCTGCAGGCCGAGGCCCCGGCCCTCGGAACCCTCGTGATCGCCCGTGGTGACGCGGCCCCGGACGAGCTGACGTTCGCCGAGGCCACCGCCACCATCCCCGGCCCGGACGAGTTCGGCCCGTACCCGGAGCCGGACGTCCCGCACGTCATCGTCTACACCTCGGGCACCGAGTCCACGGCGAAGGGCTGCGTGCACACCTGGAACACGCTGGACTTCTCCGGGCGCGGCCTGGCCCGTGACGTCTTCCAGCTCACCGCCGAGGACGTCATGTTCATGCCCTCGCCGGTCGCGCACGCCACCGGGCTGGTCGTCGGTGTGCTGGTCCCGCTGGCCGTCGGCGCCGAGACGCATCTGCTCGACATCTGGGAGCCGAACGAGGGCCTGCGCCGGATCGAGCGGTACCGCACCACCGCCACCGCGACCGCGACCCCGTTCGTCCGGATGGCGCTGGACGCGGCACCGGAGGCGAAGCGGGACCTGTCGTCGATGCGATTCTGGCTCTGCGCCGGCGCGCCGATCCCCGAGACGCTGGCCCTGGAGTTCGAGCGGACCTTCAGCAACGGTGTGCTGATGCCGCTCTACGGCTGCAGCGAGCTGATGGCGGCGACCTGCTGCCACCCCGGCGACCCGATCGAGCGCCGCGCCGGCTCGGACGGTTCCCCCGCGCTCGACGGCATCCAGATCAGGCTCGACGGCCCTGACGGCCCGGTCGGGCCCGGCGAGGAGGGTGAGATCACCTACTGGGGCCCAGGCGCGATCCTCGGCTACTGGCGTGATCCCGAGCGGACCGCGGCGACGATCGACAGCGGGGGCTGGCACCACACCGGTGACCTCGGCCGATTCGACGCCGACGGCTACCTGCGGGTGACCGGGCGGCTCAAGGACATCATCATCCGCGGCGGCACCAACATCAGCGCCGCCGAGATCGAGGGGTACATCGTCGCGCATCCCGACGTCTCCCAGGTCGCCGTCGTCGCCTACCCGGATGAGCGTCTCGGTGAGAAGGCGTGCGCCGTCGTCGTCCCGGTCAAGGGAGCGTCACCCACGCTGGAGGACATCACGAACTTCCTGCGCGTCGAACGCCGGATCGCCACGCAGAAGCTGCCCGAACGGCTCGTCCTGGTCGACGAGCTCCCGATGACCGCCACCGGCAAGGTCCAGAAGTTCCGGCTCCGCGCGCTGGCCCGGGGCGAGTCCTGAACCATGGAGCTCACCCTGGTCCCGCACGCGGGCCCGGACGGGTATGGGCGTGCCGCTGTGGGAACACCAGGGTGTGTCGTTCACGTTGGCCAGGGCCAGGGCCAGGAGCATGGGGCAGGTCGGCGGCGTCGCCGGGCCGGGGGCGCGCCGCCGTTCGTCCGGCTCGGTGAACGCCGTGGTCAGCGGGGCCGGCGCGATCAGGGAGGGCGGCGTATGTTCGCCGCCCGTTCCCTGCCCGTCTCGGGCAAGCAGCAGCGCCGGTGCCGAGGTCAGGCGGACGCGAGCCTGGCCAGTGTCGCGATCGTCTCCGGCACGCCGGCGGTGACGGCCGGCCCGATCTGTGGGCCGAGGGTGTCCGCGGCCGGGCCAGTGATCTCGATGCGGTGGGTGATCCTGGTGCGTCCGTCAGCCAGTGGCTCGAGCCGGTGGATTGCCCGCAGCACGATGCCGCCGAGGTTGGCTTCGTCGATGAACGAGCGGTTCTCCTCCACCTCGACGAGGGTGATGATCACCGGGTCCTGTCCTTTGGGGGTCAGTTTTCCGGTGGTACCGGGCACAAACGGCCCGTCCAGTGCCAGGCCGACGATTCCCGTGTCCCAGATGCTCCAGGAAGCGGTATCTACGTAGAGTTTCCACACGGCCTCGGCGGTGACCTCCGCGGTTGCCGAGTGCTCGTACTCCCACATGATCCGGTGTCCTCTCCACGGTCGGATTCGTTGGTTGTTCGGTGCGTCGGGGCACATGACCTGACTGCGGTCGCGACAATTCATCCGGCGAGATCGCCGTCGTGGCTCCCGCCGGACTGTCCGAACCACCGGAGCGCGCTGGCGGGAAGAATTGCCGAACGGCTCTCGGTGGATCGAGACAGAAACCGTCGTGTACCGACGGATCAATGATGCCGACAAGGTCAACATAATTCGGTTGCCCGCCCCGGTCAAGCGGTGCCGGTCACATGACAGTGCTTTTCGGGCCCTTTGCGCAGGGGAATCATCAAAACCGCGCAATCCGCGCGGGCCGGCGCACCATTTCTTTGATAATCGTCAGACGGGTTTCGGTGCGGGGGTACATCGGCCCGCCGCGACCGCTCGCTCGCCGCCCCAAAGGCCGAGAGGCCGACCGGCAGCCCCGTGTGTCCGTGGCCATGAAAAAGTCCTCGTTGTTGGCCAGGTAGAGGTCCCCGCGGGTGGCCAGGTGGGGTACCTGCTGGTGGCCGTGGTGTGGTCCCGGTTCCTCGTGGGATGTCGTGTCTGTCGGGAGCGTGAGGCCCGGTCAGCGCGCGGAGGATTTGTTCAGCTTCTCGAGGATTTCCGTGCAGTAGTCGCGGGCGTTCTGTCGCATGCGCGCGCTGACGGCGCCCGTGGGGCTGGTGGCCAGTGGCTGGCGGACCTTGTTCAGCACAGCGAACTTCGGTCGCCACGCGTTCGGGTCCGCCGGCCCGAGAACGGGCTGGAAAAGCTCCCAGTAAAGCTCGATGAAGAACCAGAGCTCCGAGGGCGTGGCGAAGTCCAGCAGATCGGCGCTGGCCAGCGGGCCGAAGGAGCGGGCCTCCTGTTCCCGGGCCTGCCGCAGATGGGCCAGGACGGGGGCGCTCGACGGCTTCTCCCGCTCCACCGCCGCGTCCCACGGATCGTCGAACAGCGTGCGGAACGTGGTGTCAACATGATCTCGGAGGCTGTCGGTCGCGTCTGACCAGAGTTCCGAGGTGTCGGTGGTCCTGGCCTGCAGGCGAAGATAGTCGGAGAAGTGTGCCGAGAAGGCGCGGTAGCCGCTGTCGAACGGTACCAGTATTCCGGTGTTGGCGAGTTGGAGGAGGTCCCGGACCTTCGCTTTCAGCTGGGGCCCGAAAAGAATCTCCAGGAGCAGGTCGAGCCGGCCGTCCTCGGAGAGGAGCTTGCACAGGTCGTCGTAGTAGTTGGTGAAGGGATGGAACATTTTCTGGGTGATCAGCGCCCAATCGACCTGGCCCGTCCGGGCAATCATGAAACATGCCTCCGACAGCGCCTGGCTCGACAGCCAGGGATGACCGCCGGTGAGTTCACGCAGCGCCGTCAGCACGTCGACAACGTTGATCTTGACGCCGCTGTCGACCGCCCGCCCGACGAGCTCCGCCAGCTCGTCGTCCTCGAAACACCGGACCGGAATTTCCTCGAAAAGGTGAGGGAGGTTCGAGCCGACATTTCCCGCCTGATCGACGATCTGTTGCAGCTCCCGTCTGGACGTGGTGACCCAGATGACCCGTACATCCTGCTCGTTCGTCAGCGCGCGGAGCACATCGAAGGCGTATTTCGGATCGTCGAAGATCTTGCGGGCGCTGTCGAACTCGTCGAGGACGACAATCACCCGCCAGCCATGCCGTCTCACCAGGCGCAGGGTTTTCTTGGCGTCCATATAGAACTCGTCCCATTCCCGCCCCGGGTCGAGTGCCTGGCGCATCGCCGCATCCAGGGGGTCGCGTAGTCTGCTGTCGCGCAGCCCGCCGACTTTGCTCAGATCGTCGTATACAAGTTCCAGTATCGTGCGGATGAGATCGGTGAGTCCGGTGCGGTCCGCGAGAGTGATCCAGACGGGGATCACCTGTGGCGCGTCGTGCCGTGCCGTGGACGTCATCAGTGTTTCCCAGGCCAGGGAGGATTTTCCGGTCCGAGGCGGGCCGACCAGCGCTGCCGAATCTCCCTCGGCCGAGTGGACGACGCGTTGCAGCAGGCGGGCCCGTTCGTCATGGCGGCCGACGAACCGCTCGCCGAAGACGATGCCACCATAGCTGTACGGGTTGATCAGAGTACCCATGATCACGACCGGCTCGCGTAGTTGACCTGAAGCCAACGCGCGAAAAGCCCCACCCGTATCCGCCAGCGGTCGGGCGGAAGCGGTTCGATGACGTCGCGGAGTTGAAGATCATCAAGGATGAGGCGGACATCCCAACCCAGCAGGCCGGCTTCCGGGGTGGTCGGGTCGAGATAGCGGCTGGCGCCGAAGCCGCGGCTGCACGCCAGCAGCGTGTCGATCACCTTTTTCGGTGGAATGGCCGACAGCCGGACGTCACCGGGATTGAGCAGGTTGTCGAAGTCGGTGGTGTCGTGCAACGACGCGACCAGGTCATCCCGAACGGCCTTCACGTCGGCCGGCCCCACATACATGCGGCTGCCCCGGTTGAGGTAGTTGACCAGCCGCTCGCAGAACTTCTGGATGTAGAACGGGTTGCCGGCCGTCAGATCGAGGATCATGTCCACAGAGTTGCCCTGGTAACGTGTCGGCCCCTGCCGGCCGCCGATCCGGATCGGGTCCTCGATAAGCTTCCTCGCGTCCTCCCGGGAAAGGTAGTTCACCCGCTCGACCCGGCTGACCTGGAACTCGTTCGGATAGTTCCGCATGAACTCCTGGGTGAGGTCCTGGCCGATGACGAGGGCGCTGAAGTTGCCTTGTTCGAGCAGGCCCTTCCAGGCTTTCATGAACGTGTCCGGCAGGTTGCGCTTCCGGATTTCCTCGTAGATGTTCGTGAACTCGTCGATGAGCAGGACGAAGCGCACGTCCGCTAGGTCGTCAAAGCGGGTGAGCCAGCGCTGGACCAGCTTCATGAAATCGATCAGGGCGCCCTGCGGAAGCTCCCGGATATCGGCCAGCCGTGGCTCCGGGACGTCGAGCGGAATACCACGTCCGACGGCCAGCTTCTCGACCGCGTCGTACACGGTGCGGGCCACTCGGAAGAAGAAGCTGGCGAAGCCGTGGTTGTCGGCGCCGAGGTCGGCGATGATGTCGTTGATACTGAACGACACCGGGACGATGGGCAGGGTCAGGCGCGGCTTGAGATGGTCCGAGATACTGGTCTTGCCAGTTCGTTTCTGCCCGTAGATCACGATGCTTTTAGTGCCCGTGTGCTGGATCGCCTCGGCGAGTTCGGCGATGAGGCTGTCCCGGCCGAAGAGCATGTTCGGATCCTTGACCGGGTGCCCGGCGCTGTACGGGTTGGCGAAGCCCTTGAAATCGTCCTTCGAGTAGAGCTGGAGCCCGTGCAGGGTCTCTTCGGAGACGACTTCGTGCCCGGTACGGGTCACAAAGGACACCCGGGTGCGCAGGGTGACCACGTGCTCGGAGCGCGCCGCCGGTGCGACGACTATCGGAATGGTCAGTGGTTCCGACTCGCCCGCGCCGAGCGCCTCCGTGACGGGGAAGTGCCGCTGCTGCGCGGTGTACACGTCGTCCGGGCCGAGTAGCAGTTCCAGCCGCACCCGGCTCGCCGGGCTGTGACCGAGCCGGTTCTTCACCGCGAGTTGCACACCGACCGCGCCGTCGTCCGGCAGCGACACGTTGTCGACAATAAGGTGGGTGTCGAGCTCGTTCGGCTCCGCCGCGCTCTCCACCTCGGCGAAGTGGTCGCGTACGGCCTTCCGCAACCGGAGGACATACGGGAGCAGGCCGCCGATCGTCAGCTGGGTCCGGTTCTCCTCGGCCAACCGGACGAGCTGCCGGCAGCTGTCGTCGGTCTTTTTGGCGAGACGTTCCTGTTCGAGATATTTCTGCTGCGCGGTGTACTCGCGTACGACGTTCAGCAGGTCCGCCGCGTCCCGCAGCAGCCGGCTCTCGAGCGCGGTGGGGCTGCTCTGCTGGATGCGGTCCAGGGTGTTCTTCTGCTGGCCGAGCGTGCTCAGGTCGCCGGCCTGTTCGTGGAGAAAGCGGAAGTTCTGGTCGGTCTCCTCGGCGCGCCGTTTCAGCACGTCGATCGCGGTCAGCCAGGCGTTGACGAAGTCCTCTTCGTCGCGCCCGGTCTGCGGGAGCTCGATGCCGATGTCCTCCCGCAGCCCGTCGAGAACCTGCGCCCGTAACGTCTTCGTGTAGGCGGCAGCGTTGACGACCAGTTTCTGGAGGTCGACGCTTTTCGCTGTCACCGGCAGCAGCGACGCCAGCAACTGGCGCCTGGAGGTGCGGAGCGCGGACTCGAGGGCCTCCCGCAGCGGCGCCGGGTCGAGCACATCGCCCGGACTGCTCGCGTAGAACGTCATCAGGAACTGGCGCAGCTTCACCCCGAGCAGGTCGGCCTCCCATTTCGGGCTGACCGTCAGCGCCTCCTGGTAATAGGTCCGGATGGCCTCGAACGGTTTGTGGTCCGCCGCCATGGCGTCGCCCATCGCCGCGCTGTAGAACCGCAGATTGCTCCGGATCCGGGAGAGGTCGTCGGAACCGATGTCGATAAGAATCCGGGCCGCCGAAAGGTTGGCGCCGGCCCGGTCGTGGGCACGGGCGTCCTTGGCCCGCTGCCGGGCGAAGCTCTCGGCGCGGTCGACGTCACGCAGCTCGAACTGTTTCGTCGACTTCTTCACGGCGTCCACCGAGTCGTACTCGCACCGGTCGAGGTCGAAACTGAGCACCGGGCTGAAGCTGTCGTTGCGGACATCGGCGAAACCGGCCTTGACCATGGCGTCGACCTCGCTGTACACGCCGGTTTTGCGTGCCTGTACCAGCGTGTCGAGCAGGCGCTTGGCCGAGGCGTCGTCCGGCGCGATCTGCAGGCTCTGCTCGAGTTTCCTCTCGGCCTCGTCGTACCGGCGGTCCCGGGCGTAGACGGTGGCCAGCCGGTTGAGCAGCGGCGGGTGGTTCTGACGCGGCGTACGGCCGAGCATGGCGGTCAGCCGCTCAACGGCCTGGTCGATATTCCCCGAATGCGCGGCGATGTCCGCCACGACGTTGTCGAACTGCGTGCGGTTGGCGACCTCGTGCCAGGACTCGTAGTCACGCAGCACCGCCAGCGCCTTGTCGGAGCGGTGTATCTGGTGCAGCAGAGAGGCGAGATTCTTGGCGGCGCTCTCGGGGCGGTCGTCGGTCTCGATCGCCTGTCGATAGAAACGTTCCGCGGCGGCATAGTCACGATGCAGAAGTTTGGCGCGTTCCGCGAGCGCGAACGGGGTGTTACCGGACGGCACCGCCGAGTGCCGGCTCTCCGCGACCCATTCCTCCTCGAGCCGTTTCAGGGCGGCGTTTGCCGGGTCGAGAGCGATTGCCTGCCGGATCAGGTTGATCGCCTGGCCGTGCTGCCTGTGCCGGGCGAACTCCTCGGCCTGTTCCTGGAGGCGTCTGGCGTCCCGGACGTTCTGCGGTACCGCGACCGGCGCCTTTCGCTGTGCCCAGCCGGATGCGGCGCTGGTGCGGCGCCGGCCGGCCCCGGACGGGACGAGCACCGGCCGCGCGGCCTCGACCGGGATGCCGGCGAGCGCCTCCGCGGCGGCGCGGTCACGGTCGGCGGGGCCGGCGGCGATGGCCAGCCGGCGTTGCAGCTCCGGGCTCACCGGAATGGACGCCTCGACGACGACGTAGCCCACCCCGTTCGCGAGCGAGCCGTTCATGCCCCGTCCCGCCGCGACCACGGTGTCGGCGACATGACGGAGCAGGCCGAAGGCCCGGCCGCTGACGACGAGTTTCAGCATCATCAGCCATGCCTGCGGATCGTCGGCCGGCGATGTGCGTGCGAGATACGCGGCCAGTGAATGCCGCGCGGCCGCCTTGTCACCGGTCAGCAGATGATAGGCGGCGAGGTCACACAGGGCCGGCTCATATTCGAGGGCGACCGCTTCCGAGAATTCCTCGCCGCACCCCGCGACATCCTCCCGCTCATACAGCAGGGCGCCGAGAAGCGCGTGTCCCTCGGCCAGGTAGGGATATTTGGCGAGCAGGTCGCGGATGCCGGCGGCACAGTAGTCGATACGTTCGTAAAGGTTGTTCCTCGTGGCGTAGGCGTAGCGGCTGCGGGCCTGGTCCCACCGTTTCCGCACATCGTTCACCAGTACGGTCTCGAGGTCGTAGTAGAGCTTCAGGTCCGGCAGCGACTGGAAGTCCGGGGCGGCGGGAACGAGCTGCGCGTCCTGCACGTCCGGCGCGAGTTTGGCATGCAGCTCCCGCAGGAGGTCGAGATGGGCCGCGGGCGCCTCGGCACCGGGCGTCTCGGTACCGGGCGCCTCGGCGTGCGGCGGGCTGGCGGTGGCCACCCGTCCCGGCGGCGCCGGAGCGGTGGGGGGTTCCTCCGGCGTCGTCGGCGCTGTTGGCGCCGTGCCCGGCGGCGTTGAGACCTCGGATGCCACTGGTTCCGCCGCTACCACCGCCGTTGGCGGCGCGGCGAGCCCGTTCGGGGACGGAAACGACGCCGCTGGTGGCAACGGAGGCGACGAGCTGGCCGCCGGCGCGAGGGAGCCCGCCCCGGCAGGCGCCGCCATGACCGGCGCCGCGCCGTTGGCCGTGTTCTCCTCGGTCTGGGCCGGGCTGTAGTCGATCTTTTCGATCGTCTCGGCCAGGATGAGTGATTCACGCTGGTCGACCTCGACAACGAGGCAGTCGTCGTCCTCGACGGCGAGGAGCGCGCCGATCACGGTTTCGCCGCTGCGCAGTTTGACCGTGAGCACCGCGCCGAGCGGTACCCGCCGCCGAATGATCGAGAGTTTCACAGCTACCCCCGGACATCGTGTCAGTCGCCCGGGGGACGCATCCTGGCGCCCCCGACGCCATAACCGTGCCGATGCGCAGGCTGGCCGAGTGTAGCATCAATCCGCAGCCCGGCTGCCGGCCGGTGAAGGCCCAGGGCGGGCCTGGGTCCTCGGCACAGCAGAGGCCCAATGGACGGGCAATGGAGGGATTTTGCCTTACCATATCCGTGTCAGCCTGGGGTCCGGCCCCGACGACGAGATAACACAACTCGACCTCGACGACCGGGAACTCGAGGAACGTGTCCTGGCGCCCTACCGGGCGGGTCGTCCGATCTTCCTGTGCGGCCGGAACATCTTCCCGGAGATGATTGATCGGCTCCGTATCAACCGGACGGATCTCCCGGCGAAAAAACTGCTCTCGCTGGTACACGCCGACCCCGTCCGCAGACCCTACGCGGGAACAACCGCGGAGGAGGTCGTGGCCCGCTGGGGGCGGGACGTGACCGACGAGATGATCGCCTGGCCGGCGTCGCTCACGGTCGCTTCGGCCGGCACGGCCGCCCCGAGCACACCGCCCGCCCCGAGCACACCGCCCGCCCCGGCGGCCCTGGCCGGGGCGGGCGGGCCGGATCCGCGGGCCGTCTTCGTCGTGCACGGCCGCAACACCGCGGCGCGGGACGCGATGTTCGCCTTTCTCCGGGCGGTGGGCCTGCGGCCGCTCGAATGGAACGAAGCCGTGCGGGCGACGGGCCGCCCGACCCCGTACATCGGCGAGATACTCAACGAGGCGTTCGCGTTGGCACGGGCGATCGTGGTGCTGCTGACCCCGGACGACGACGCCCGTCTCGCCCCGGCGTTCTGGCGCCCGGACGAGCCTGCCCACGAAAGGGAGTACACCGGGCAGCCGCGCGCGAACGTCCTGTTCGAGGCCGGCATGGCGATGGCCATGGACGCGCGGCGCACCGTCCTCGTCGAAGTGGGGAAAGTGCGGCCCTTCAGCGACATCGGCGGCCGCCTCGTCCTGCGGTTGAGCAACGACAGCCAACGTCGTCAGGAACTGGCCCAGCGACTGGCCGCGGCCGGCTGCCCGACCGATCTCGGCGGCGTCGACTGGCATTCCGCCGGGGATTTCGAGGCAACCGTCGCACCCCGGCCACCGGCCGTGGGCGCCGTCCCGGTGACCTGAACCCCCGCAGCGGCCCGGACCGAGACGGAACGTCAGCCGGGGCGGGCCGGCGGAAACGACGTGCGGCCACGGTTACTCGGCTGTGTTCTCTCCCGGTGACGCTTCGGATGCCGGCCCGGCGATATCGGTGTGGGCTCATGACTGGATCGACATAATCTGTATGCTGATGTTCTGGTCAGCTCCGTCGGTGGTTTCGGCCGGTCAGGGGTGTCGCTTGTACGGGGGTGGGCTCTGCTCGACGAGCATCTGGCGCCGGGCGGCGCGGCCAGATGATCGTCGATCTTATGTTTCGATTGTCCTGCTGTTGATTGAACCGGGCTGTACGGGATTCCCGCGGCAGGCGCCGCGGGCGGAAGAACTTCTGTCTCCCGCCGGGATCTCCGGTCATCCGGTCGGAACTGTTCTGATCGACATCTCCGACGGTAGTGTGGGAAATGCAGAGCGTGACCTTGCTCTGCTGGCATCCCACGATTCAGCGGGCGGGCCGGCACGTCGGACCCGGTTGCCCGGCGCGGGTAAACACTGATTCCTTGGGGAACTCGATGACTACACCTGAACAACCGGACCGCGGCCAGTCGCCGGGTTACGGGGACCAGCCCGGTGCGACCGGTCCTGGCTACCAGCCGGCTCCGGGGTATCCGCCCGGCTACCAGGCCGGTCCCGAGTATCCGCCAGGCTCCGGTTACCCACCGGCTCCCGGGTATCCGCAGCCCGGCTACCAGGCTGGTCCCGAATACCCGCCGGGTCCCGAATACCCGCCGGGCTCCGGTTACCCACCGGCCCCGGGGTATCCGCCGGGTCCTGGTTACCAGGCCGGTCCCGGTTATCCACCGGCGCCTGGCTATCCCGTCCCGCAGGGCTACGGCCAGGGAGCGTACGACCCGTCGGCCCCGTTCGGGCGCCACCCGGTGACCGGTGAGCCGTACTCGGACAAACAGAAGCTGGTTGCCGGGCTCCTGCAGATTTTCCTGGGTGGAGTCGGGGCCGGGCGATGGTATCTGGGGAATACCGGTATCGCGCTTGCCCAGTTGTTCACCTGTGGTGGGCTCGGGATCTGGGCGCTGATCGATGGGATCATGATCCTCACCGGCAACGTCCGTGACAGTTATGGCCGCCCGCTCCGCGACTAGCGCGATGATCGCATACTGTCGCCGGGCTTTCCGGAAGCTTCGTGAGTGTTGTTCTTCCGGCGGCGCTGGGACGGCATCCAGGTCGCGGGAACCGTGGCGTCCGGACCGGGACGACGTCGGTGGTCACCGTACTGGGAGCCGTACGGGCAGGACTGCCGCCCGTCAGTGGCTGATGCTCAGCGCGCCGTTGTGCGTGCTGGGCGTCGGCTATCTTTTTGTCGCCGACCCGCATGATCCAGATGTGGTCATGCCGATGTGCCCGACAAAGCTTGTCACGGGGTTCGACTGCCCGGCGTGTGGAGGTCTTCGCCTGGTCCACGACCTGCTTCACGGCCAGGTGCGGGCCGCGGTGCATGACAACCTTTTCGTGCTGTTCTGCAGCCCGCTGCTGATATATCTGCTCTGGCGGCAGGCGCGCGCGGCCGCTCTGGGTGAACGGGCGCGCGTTCCCGGACCGCTTGCCTACGGCCTGGCCGGCGCCGCGCTCGTCTGGATGGTTGTGCGTAACCTGCCCGGATGGCCGCTGACTCCGACGTCCACCTGACTCCTACGTCCACCTGAGCGGTGGTGACGTCCTGTGACAGCCCACCTTACCGATGCGCCATGAGGCGGCCATGGGGCAGGAGCGCCGGCTCATGATGTTCGGGCTCTCGCGGCGGCACAGGTGATCGACGATGTCATGCGCCCCGCGTCCTTCCGGGTGGATGGTTCGGATCGGCTCATGCTTTGAATATGCGAACCTTATTAGGATCGTAGCGTGCCACACGAACAGCGGACAGACGCGGCCGCACCCGGCCGGACACAACCGGCACCGCCGTCTCCGGACGGACCGGCCCCGCCGGAGACGGCGGTCTCGCCAACGGAACGGGACCTCGAGGTTCTGCGGTACGTGCCGCTGCTGGCGGCCTACTTCCAGCGGGCCCGTTCGGAGATGCCGCCCGCGCTCCAGGAGATCTTCAGCAGGCGCCGGCTCACCGCCCGCCACGGCGCGGTCCTGACCCAGTTGCTGACCGGGCAGCAGCTCAGCGTCACCGAGTTGGCGGGACGGCTGGGCGTGACGCTGTCGACCGCCAGTGAGCTCGTCGGCAACCTCAGCGACGCCGGCCTTGTCGAGCGTCAGGAGGACCCGGCTAATCGCCGCCGCACCCTGGTCTCCCTCCAGCAGGAGTACCGGCCGGCCGTTCTGTCGTTCATCGCTATCCGCGCGGCGCCACTCCTGCGCGCCATGGCGAGCCTCTCCCCCCGTGACCGCGCCGGCTTCGTCGCCGGCCTGGCCGCCTGGGGCCGCGAGGCGCAGCCCTGATCCACCGCCGGGCCGAGGCCCGGCGGCGTGGTCCCGTCGTCCCGGACGGGGCCGGTTTCGATATGCCCTCATGGACGAAGGCGGTGTCTTCGACACGGCTCCGGACGCCGACGACGAGGACTCCCTCAGCACTTCGATCACCCCTTCGTGGCCGCTCGCGGTGATCATGGGCCAGGCAGCGCCAACGGTACGACGGCAACGCCGTCACGCCTGCGGTAGGCATGCTCGCCCGCGTAGATGACGACAGCATCGATCAGGTCTTCTCCGATCCGGTCGTGAAGCCATCGGAGGTGCCTGGTGTCGGCGTCCTCGACCCGGTCGGCCAGCTTGACCTCGATCCCCACTACTCGGCCGTCCGCATGCTGGACTATCAGATCCACTTCGTGGTCGTTGTTGCGGGTGCGCAGGTGTCCCACCCGAGCCTCAGCAGCCTCGGCGTAGGTGTGGATGCTGAGCGCGGCAAGGTGCTCGAACAGCGCACCGAGGATCGTGCCCGCTGACAGCTCTGTGCTGCCCTGCTCGGCTCGCAGCAGCGAGGCGGTATCGAGTCCGAGCAGTCGTGCGGCCAGAGCGGGGCCGGCCAGATGGTGCCTGGGGGACTGGCCGAGCCGGTCCAGGTGGTTCCGGCTGGGGATCCACGGCGCTATCGCATCGAGCAGCCACAATGAGGACAGAGCGTCGCGATAAGCGAGCGTCGTCCCGCTGGCTGGCTTGTTCGCCAGCCCAGCGGTAGCCGCGTCGAGGATCAGTGACCGGGCGGCGAACCAGCGTCGACCGCACGGCGCACGTGGTCCCACATCTCGGGAAGGCGCTGCCACTCGTCCACCAGCACCGGCCCGGGCAGACGGGTCAGAATCGACGGGTCGGCGGCCACGATCTCACGCTGAGCGGGAAGACTGAGGTCGATGACCGATCCGGCACGCCGCATCGCGGTCGCGGTCTTGCCGACCCCCTTCGGCCCATGGATCGACAAGGCGCGAAGATGCGGCTGAAGCTCGTCCAGCGTGTTGTCGATGATTCGACGCCGATAGTCGATCACACGACTACTCTACCAATTGCACACCATCTAGTATCCCGATCGCATGGTCGAACCTGGCCCGCCCGGCTCGACCGTGCCCGATCCCGCGTTGCCGGGCGTCCGATCGGAGACCTTGCCGAGCCGTGGCCAGAAGCGAGCCGTGGCCA
>NZ_CEVIVD010000008.1:46998-57069 GCF_982290655.1 Protofrankia sp. CiP1_Cm_nod3 | reverse complement strand
GGAGCGAGCCGTGGCCAGGAGACGGCGAGATGCTCAGCGGAAGGCGAGGCGGTCGGGGCCGTCGATGCGGACGATCTCCCGGCCCAGCGGCAGCAGCGAGACCGGGATCAGTTTGAAGTTCGCGAGCCCCAGCGGGATACCGATGATCGTCAGGCACAGCAGCAGGCCGGTCGTCAGATGGCCGAGTGCCAGCCACCAGCCCGCGAACACGATCCACAGCAGGTTGCCGAGCAGCGACGGCGCGCCCGCGTCACGGTGGTCGACCACCCGGCGGCCGAACGGCCACAGGGCGAAGTTGGCGATGCGCAGCGAGGCGATCCCGAACGGAATAGTAATGATCAGGACGAAACAGATCAGTGCGGCGATGACATAGCCCAGTGCCATCCAGAACCCGCACAGCACCAGCCATATCAGGTTCAATATCAGACGCATACCTCCCATCCTCCTCCTTGAATCCGGGACCGCACGACCGAGCAGCGGACACTTCCGCCGCGGACGGACCGACGAAGGGACTGGAAAGCTCATGGCCGAGGCGGCCCCGTACCGCATCGAGATCCCGGACGCCGACCTGGACGACCTGCGTGACCGGCTCCGCCGGACCCGCTGGCCCGAGCGCGAGACCGTCTCCGACTGGTCCCAGGGCATCCCGTCGGAGTACCTGCGCGAGCTGTGCGCCTACTGGGAGCGGGAGTACGACTGGCGGGCGCTCGAGCGCAGGCTGAACGCGTTCAGCCAGCTCAGGGTGAACGTCGACGGGCTGGGCATCCACGTGCTGCACGTGACCTCGCTGCATCCCGGCGCGGTGCCGCTGGTGATGACGCACGGCTGGCCCGGGTCGGTCGTGGAGTTCCTGGACGTCATCGGGCCGCTGACCGACCCGGTCGCCCACGGCGGCTCGGCCGCCGACGCGTTCCACCTCGTCCTGCCATCCCTGCCGGGATACGGGTTCAGCGACAAGCCGACCGGCCCCGGCTGGGGGGTGCCACGGATCGCCGACGCGTGGGCGGGGCTGATGGCCACGCTCGGCTACGACCAGTACGTGGCGCAGGGCGGCGACTGGGGGGCGAGGGTGTCGGCGGAGCTTGCCAGCCGCCATCCGGACGCCGTGCTCGGCCTGCATCTGACCCTGCCATCGGTGGACGTCCGCGCGGCCACGGCGGAGCTGGGGGAACTCGACGAGCGGGACCAGGCCGCACTCGACGCGGGCCGGCGTTTCCGGGCGGCGGGGACGGGCTACTCGACCCAGCAGTCCACCCGCCCGCAGACCGTGGGGTACGGCCTGGTGGACTCCCCGGCCGCGCTCGCCGGCTGGATCGTGGAGAAGTTCCACGCCTGGACGGACTGCGACGGGCACCCGGAGAAGATCTTCACCCGGGACCAGCTGCTCGACAACGTGATGATGTACTGGCTGCCGGCGGCCGGCGCGTCCTCGGCCCGGCTGTACTGGGAGAGTTTCCGTAGCCGTCCGCAGGAGGCGGTGACCGTCCCGACCGGATGTTCGATCTTTCCGGGGGAGCCGGTCCGGCTGTCCCGCCGGCTGGTCGAGACCCGCTTCCGGGACCTTCGCTACTGGAACGAGCCGGCCCGCGGTGGCCACTTCGCCGCTTTCGAACAACCAGCCCTCTTCGTCGACGAACTCCGCACCTTCTTCCGCCTGCTACCGCTGCGGGTGGCTCGTGACGATGTACCTGACGGGCCGCGGTGAGCGCTGGCCGGCGTTCAGGTGTGGTAGGCGTCCCCGCGGTGGCGGATCGCGGTGACCTCGACGACATGCCTGGTGCCGTCGATGAGGTAGATGACCCGATAGGGCCCGCGTCGTGCCGACCGCAGTGGCGCGAACGGCGGGTCGAGGGGTTTGCCGACCAGGTGCGGGGCGTCGAGCAGAGGTCCGGTGACGAACTTGTGGGCGGCGGTCGCGACCTTTTCGGGCAGCGTTTCGGCGATGGCGCGGGCGGCGCCCCGGGCGATTCGTAGCCGGTATCGGCCTGCCGTCACCCGCCGCGACCGTGGCGGCGAAGGTAGCCGGCCAGTTCGTCCTCGTCGAGGACGTCACCGGTGTGGAGCTGAGCAAGCCCTTCCGTGACGGCCTGCATGAGCTCGCCGTCGGCGAGGACCGCGATGGTCTCCTGCATCGCCTCGTAGTCGTCGGTGGCGACCAGTACCGCCGCTGGGCGTCCGTTACGGGTGATCTCGAAACGTTCGTGGGTGGTCTGCGCAGCAGCGACAAGCTCGGACAGCCGAGCCCGGGCCTCGGCAAGGGGAAGCGTCGTCATGTACAGAATTCTGGCTCATCTGGGAGTACCTGACTGGGTGCACCATGTCAGCCGCCTGTGGTCCGGCCGGATGGCGGGAAGCCCTTATGGGTGACGAGCCGGTGATATAAGACTTGTCTCTATGGGTCGGGGGGAACCTGATAATGATCTCTTTGCCGTCGGCGGGCACGTGACCGCGCTCCTGGATCGACGTGTCGGCGTCGCTCCGCCGTGCCGGACGGTAGGCCGGGCACAGCCGCCGTGCCCGGTGCGCGGCATCCCCGCAGCCGTGGGACGTCCAGGCCCTCGGGGCCCGGAGCGTGGACATCCGCTCCGGGCCGGGCGCAACCGCTCTCCGAGAAAACTTCGTGCGGTCGAGTGGGGCGCGCGATCGGAGTGGCATGACTGAGAAGGACGACACGTCCGAGCCAGGCGGCCGGCCGGATCCGGCCGCGATCGTCACCCGGCAGGATTTCGCTCGGGAACTCACCTCGCTCAGGGAACGGGCCGGGCTCGGAGTGCGGGACGTGGCCAGGGCGGTTGGTATTCCGACCGGTACGCTCGGCGGCTATTTCAGTGGTCGGCATCTGCCAGCGCTGAAGCCACCCACACTGCTCCACGACATTCTACGTTCCTGTGGTGTGACCGACCCGGCCGAGATCAGCGAGTGGGCAGACGCCCTCAGCCGGGTCCGGCGGGCGCCGGGCAGACGGCCGGCCAGCGCTCCCGTCCCGTATCGCGGGCTGGCGAGCTTTCAGCCGGAGGACGCGGAATGGTTCTACGGCCGGGAGAAGCTGACCGAGGCGACGGTGGCACGGCTCACCGAACGGCCCGGCGGCGGCCTGTTCATGGTGGTGGGGCCGTCCGGGTCGGGAAAATCCTCGTTGCTGCGTGCCGGTGTCATCCCCGCCATCCGCGCCGGCAGCTCCGTGGCCGGGTCGGACCGATGGCCATGGATGCTTTTCACGCCCGGTGCGCGCCCGATCGATGACTTCGCCCGGAATCTGGCGTCCATGGCCGGGATGCCGGCGGAGGACGTGGCGGGCGTGACCGCCGATCTGCGGGGCGACCCGGGAGGCTGCCGGGATCTTCTCCGGCGGGCCCTTGCGGTGGCAGCCGGTGCCGGGTCCACGGACCGGAACGCGGATCCGCGGGCGCTCGTGGTCGTGGACCAGTTCGAGCAGATGTTCATCGAATGCACGGACCCCGAAGAACAGCGGATGTTCATCACCGCGTTGCAGGCGGCAGGCGTCGACACCGATCGTGGGGATGGCGAGAGCAATGGCGGTAGCGCGGGCCCGGCCGGCACCGGCGCGGCACCCCCGGCGCTCGTCGTGTTGGGCATGCGTGCCGACTTCTACGCGCATGCCATGCGTTTTCCCGTTCTGACCACGGCTCTGCAGGATTTTCAGATCGCTGTCGGAGCGATGTCGGAAACCGAACTTCGACGCGCTGTCCTCGAGCCCGCACGCAAGGCAAAGATCGACTGCGAGGAAGGCCTGGTCGAGCTTCTTCTTCGTGATCTTTCCCCCGCTTCCCCCGACGGTACCGCCGCACATGACTCCGGCACGCTTCCGCTGTTGTCGCACGCCCTGCTCTCCACCTGGCAGCGTGGGTCGAAGAATACGCTGAGAATTGCGGACTACCACGAAGTCGGTGGTATACGGGGTGCTATCGCCGATACCGCGGAAGAGGTCTACAGCTCATTTGACAGCACCTATCAGGGCATCGCGCGCCAGATCTTTCTACGGCTGGTCCACATTGACGACGGCACCGCGGATGTCCGCCGCCGCGTCCGGGCCGCCGAACTGCTCGACGACCGGGCCGGCAGCGACATCGTCGAGGAGGTGCAGGCGGTCCTCGACGGGTTCATCGGACGGCGGCTGCTCACCGTCGACGCGGACACCGTGGAGATCACTCACGAGGCGCTGCTGCACGAGTGGCCGCGGCTGCGGGACTGGCTGAACGCCGACCGGGCCGGTCGGCAGACACACCGTGAACTGACGATCGCCGCCTCGTCGTGGGCGGATCTCGACCGCGACTCCACGACCCTGCACCGAGGTACCCGGCTGGCTGTCGCCCGCGAATGGGCGGCCGATCCACGGCACCGCTCCTACCTCAATGTGTTGGAACGCGAATTTCTGGATGCGAGCGTTCAGCAGGAAGCGGAGGAGCAACGGGTTGAACGCCGCCGCACACGGCGGCTTTACCAGATGCTCGCCGCGCTGAGCGTACTGCTCGTTCTCGCCGGTGCGCTGGCCGGTTTCTCGCTCCAGCAACGGGCGGACGCCAAGAACCAGCGGGACCAGGCCATCTCCCGTGAGGTGGCCATCAAAGCGAACCGGATACGGGACAGCGACCCGGCCCTGGCCGCGCAGCTGTCCCTGGCCGCCTATCGGATCGCTCCCACCGCGCAGGCCCGCGCCAGCCTTCTGGACTCGTCCGCCACCGCCCCGGTGACCCGCATGCTCGGCTTTCCCGGAGTGATGCAGACAGCCGCGGTCACCGGCGACGGCAGGCTGATGGCGGCGGCGGGCGCCGACCGGACCATACGTCTGTGGAGCCTGGCCGACGTGGGCCGACCGGTTCCGCTCGGCGAACCGTTGAGCGGTCACACCGACACCGTCTTCTCGGTGGCGTTCAGCCCGGACGGGCGGACCCTGGCCTCCGGCGGCGCTGACCGGGCCGTGCGGCTGTGGGACGTGACCGACCCCGGCAGGCCGCTGTCGTTGGGCCCGTTGGCGGACGGAGGGCCCACGAACACGGTGTACTCGGTGGTGTTCAGTCCGGACGGGCGCACTCTCGCGGCCGGTGGCGCGGACAACGTGATCCGTCTCTGGGATGTCGGCGCCTCTGGGCGGCCGGCAATGCTCCTCACGATGCTGACCGGAATGGACGGATATGTGCAGTCGGTGGCGTTCAGCCCGGACGGGCGCATTCTTGCCGCGGGCAGCGCGGACAGGACGGTGCGGCTGTGGGACGTCGCCGATCCTCGTAGGCCGAATCCGCTCGGTGAGCCGTTGGCAGGACCGACGGGGACCGTGTTTTCGGTGGCGTTCAGCCCGGACGGGCACACGCTCGCGGCCGGCAGCGCGGACCGAAGTGTACGGATATGGGATGTCGGGAATCCCCGCGCTCCGGTGCTGTCGGGCCCGCCACTGACCGGTGCCGCCGGCTGGGTGAACGCGGTGGCGTTCAGCCCGGACGGGCGTTTCCTCGTCGCGGGCAGCTCGGACACCACGGTGAAGATCTGGGATTTCGCCAGCCGACGTCTCGTGGCCGTGCTGCATCATCCGGGACCGGTGACCGCGCTGACGTTCCTGACCGACCATCGCCTTGCGACGGCAGCCGCGGACGGTGTCGCACGGCTGTGGTCCGTCCCCGGCCCGGTGATCAGTAGTCTCGCCGACGTCATCAACGTGGGGTTCACTCCGGACGGCCGTTCGCTGGCTGTGGTCAGCAGCAACGCCGACAACTCCCTGGGGCTGTGGGACGTCGGTGACCGGGTCCGGCCGTCGTTGCATGGTCCGCCGGTGACCGGCCCGCCGGAGCCCAGCCGGTTCACAGGGTCGCTGGCGGTCGGGCCGGACGGGCGTACCGTCGCCGTCGGCGGGATGGACGGCACCGTGCACCGCTGGGACATCACCGACCCTCGGCATCCGGCGCGGCTCGACCCGCCACTGACCGGTCCCACCGGGAACTCCCAGTCCATCGCCTTCGCTCCCGACGGACGTGTCCTCGCCGCCGGCGGCAACGATCACATGGTCTGGCTGTGGGACGTCAGCGAGCCTCGCAGCCCTCGTCACCTCGCCACGCTGACCGGCCCGGACAACTACGTGTTCTCGGTGGCGTTCAGCCCGGACGGGCGCACCCTCGCCGCCGGCAGCGTCGACCGGACCGTCCGGCTCTGGGACGTCACCGACCCTCGGCACCCGGCCGTGCTGGGTGCGCCGCTGACCGGCCCGGACAGCTACGTGCTCTCGGTGGCGTTCAGCCCGGACGGACGTACCCTTGCCGCGGGCAGCGCCGACAGGACGGTCTGGTTGTGGGACGTGGCCAGGACTGATCGTCCCCGTCATCTCGCGACGCTCACCGGGCCGAGCAACTATGTGTACTCGGTGGCGTTCAGCCCGGACGGGCGCACCCTTGCCGCCGGCAGCTCGGACAAGAGCGTCTGGTTGTGGGACACCACCCGCCCCGGGCAGCCACGGCAACTGGCCACGCTGACCTCGTCGGCCGAGGCGATCTATTCGGTGTCCTTCAGCCCGGGCGGTGTGCTGGCCGCCGGCGGGGAGAACCATGCGGTCCGGCTGTGGGACACCGGCCTCGAGCGGGTGGCGGCGTCCATCTGCTCGACCGGCGGGGACCCGATCACGTCCGCCGAGTGGGAGCGGTACATCGAGGGGAAGCCCTACCGTCCGCCGTGCCGGAGGCGCTGATCCTGCTACTGATCATACTACTTGTAGTCGCTGAGACCGTACTCATAGCGATCGCGAGCGGGGTTGTCTGGACCGCGCAGCCTGTCCGGAGGCTCTCCCGTCCGACAATCATCACTATCTGATCTTTAGTACGTCCGTACGGACCTGTACGGGCATTCGCCGACCCCTTCCCGCGCCTCCCGAGCGGCTCTTCACTGGGTTCACACCCACCCAGCCTCACGGCCCGGCCGACGCCGGTGCCTCCTCGTGGCGGAAGAGCGATAGCCGGAAGGGGGACTCCCGATGGACTCCGAGTGAGCGGAACTTCATGGCAGGCCGTGCGGGCTGGGGCAGGTGGACCTGCGAAAATGGCTGACCGTCAGGATTCAGAGACGTCCTGTCGCTAGTTTTTTTGTTTGGAAGTAGTTTTTTGCCACCTGATGGTGTGTGCCTGGTTACTTTTGGGTGCCGAGCCGTCGAGGGTGGCAGCCAATCGCGGTCGACCGGTCGGTCGACGGGCCGGCCATCGCTGATTTTTTGGCTATTCGCCCGCCGGCTCTCATCCGGCTGGCCATTATTTGTCATTCTTTTGGCAACTCGACTTCCAGACGGGCAATCTGGCATCCGAGGCGCCGGCTCCATCCGGGGGAGTCCGACGGCCAATCTTGCGTTGTGTCCGTAGTCCTCTACTATTGCGGCGAACGTGAGGACGCGGCCGATGGGGGGCTGTACGGTATGGATGACGACCAGATGATCAAAGAGCTGTGCGAGATCCGCCGCGGCCGAGGTCTGCTGGCCGAGGACATCCACGCCCGTATAGGGCCGCGTCTTCGCTTGTCCTGCGACATTTCCGCGGGTGACCCGCCGTCGGTCGCGCGGCGGAAGCTGGTGCTCTGTCTCACCGAGCTGTGCGGCCGGCTCCCGTCCGATCTTCGCCTGGCCGTCCTCGCCACGCTGGCGCTGCACGAAGAGACAGATCAGAAGTTTCTGCACGAACGGATGGCGTGGCTGGCCAAGCAGTTCGGCGACTCCACCCGTACCGCACGCCGTCGCATGGACGAGGGTTTCCGGATGCTCGCCGAACAGATCACCGGCGCGGCTGACACTCCAGGCGGACGTCACAACGAGTACGTGCCGGACGGATGGTATGTCGAGTCCCTGAAATCGATGCTTCGTTTCGATCTCGAGGTTCCCCGGCTGACCGAGGAACGCCGGATCGTGGCGACCGTCGACGAACTGGACGAGATCATCGCCTCCCTGAGCGTCCGGCCCGGACCGGAACGCGGTGCAGCCGAACGTGAGATCCACGCGGAGATGGTCCATGGCGGTGAGATAATCGAGTGCCACCGCCCCGGGCCGGACTACGCCCGGTTCGTCATCCGCCTGCCCCGGCCGCTCAGGCTCGGCGAGCGCCACGAGTATGCGGTGCAGTTCACCGCATACCCACGGGAAGAGCTCCGGCCGTACTATCTCCTGACCCCGCTGCGCCGCTTCGACCGGTTCAGCCTCAAGGTCAGGTTCGGCGCCGGTCGGCTGCCCGGCAAGCTGTGGCGGCTGAACGGCGAGCATCCGAGAATAGCGGACGAGTTCACCCCGAACGACGACCTGCTGGAAGTCGACTCCATCGGCGAGGTCCAGACGGAGTTCTTCAGTCTCCGGCAGGGGCTGAGATACGGCGTGCAATGGTCCTTCTAGCAATGCCCCGCCGGCTGCCGGCCGTATGCACGGCCGGCATACCGCGGGCGGCTGGTACTGGTTCACCGTCGCGGCCACTCCCACCGGACGACCGGCCGGTGAGCCCCGGCTGGAGAAAGGCCGGCCGGCGGCAACACGCCGACGAGCATACTTCGCGGGCCCCGCAGCCGGCCGGATCCGGGGGCTGTCCCCCCGACCTGGCCCGCTCGCTGGCCATCCCGCCCCGTGCCGGTGTTGTTTTGGTGCGGTAAGCGGTTCACGAGGCCCACGGAGGAGAGGCCATGCACTGGGGAGCATACGAGGTGTTCTCGGTCCTGTCCGGGATCGTCTTCATAGGGATGGTTTTTCTGCCGACAGCACGGGGCCGGGACCGCCTGTCCTGCGCTGCCGGCGGTATCGCCTTCATTGGCTACGGCGTGTATGTGGCCGGTCAGGACTCCGGCACGTTCGTGTTCCCGTCCATCATATTCGTGCTGCCGTTCCTGGCGGTCGGCTACGTTCTTTTCTCCTTGTTCGACCGCGGTCGCCGGAATCCACCGCCGGGGCCACGGGCATAGCGGGCGGCGGCGCTGGCGGCAGTGCCGTGCTGGTCGTCCAGGAGGATGTCAGGAGCCTCATCAGGACCGGTCCGTACGCACCGCCGGCAACGAGAAGAAGCATTGTGTGAATCATGGAACACTGTGGGGGAACAGGCAGATGAGCAGTGCCCTGTGGGCGGGGCCCGAACAGGAACCGGACGCCTACCAGCTGATCGAGTCCCTCGGCGCCGGGGGCGAGGGGGACGTCTGGCGGGCGGTGCGACCGCTCTCGGAGGGGGGAGCGGGCAGCAGCGTCGTCGCCGTCAAGGACTTCGGGCCGGTCATCGGAGCGACACCGGATATCGAGCGTTCCTGGTCGCGGCACGTCTCGTTGCTGCAGGCGTTGAAGCATCCCGGGATCGTCCGCGTTTTCGGCGGCTTCCTCGGCGCGCCACGGCACTGGCAGGGAGACGTCCAGCCCGGCGTCGCGCCACACAGGTACCTGGTCATGGACTACGTCGAAGGAACCTCGCTCGGGCAGTGGCTTCTGACCCACGGCGACGCGGACCTGTCGACGCGTGTCCGCTTCGCCCGGCAGCTGGCCACGGCCCTCGACTACCTGCACAGCGGGAAGGACACCAACGGTGTTCCGGTAGCGCACGGTGACGTCAAGCCGGGCAACCTGCTCGTGCAGGACGACGGCAGCGTGATCCTGGTCGACTTCGGCCTGGCCAATCTCGCGGACGGCACGGCCCGGCTGGGCATGGGCAGCCCTGGCTATATCGCGCCGGAGCTGCTCGCGGCCGGGAACGCGGCGCGGCCGACGCCGGACAGCGACCGGTACGCGTTCGCGGCGACCGTCGTCTATCTGCTCACCGGCCAGCCGCCCGTGCACTATCCCGACGCTTCGGGCTGGCCACGCGACGTGGACCGGGCCGCGACCAGGGCCGCGCTCGCCGCCAGCCCGCTGCTGTGGAACGTGCCGTTCCTCGCGGACCTGGTGCTGGAAGGGCTCGCGCACGAGCCCGGTGACCGGCCACGGGAACTCGCTCGCTGGCTGTCCGGCGTGGGCTCGCAGACGATCACATCATCGTCACTGCCACCGGCGCCGACCTCCCCCGGGTTCGGGGCGGGACAACCGGACAGATCGACAGTGATCGTCCCCGGACCCGTCGGGCCTGGTGGGCC
>NZ_CEVIVD010000008.1:38014-46629 GCF_982290655.1 Protofrankia sp. CiP1_Cm_nod3 | reverse complement strand
CCCTTCGGGCCTGGTGGGCCCGGGATCGTGCCCCCGCCACCCGTTGGCCGGAAGCCGCGGGTCAGGATGCGTGTCGTGGTCACCCTCGCGCTGGCCGCGACAATCATGCTCGTGGCGGGTGCCGCTGTCGCGCTGCCCCGGCTCAGGGACGCGGACAAGCCCGCGGCCGGGTCCGTCATATCCGGTAGGGGGCCGGGGCCCGCGTCGGTCTCCGCGGCTCCGCTGCCCCAGGCTTCCGCCAGCCCCAGCCCCAGCCCAGCCCTACGCCGTCCGCGGCACCCACCGGCGGGCCGATGCCGTCGGTTGTCAACGTCACGCTTGTACAGGCCCGACAGGCACTGATCCAGAATGGCGTCCAGGTCGTCGTCAAGGAGAAGCTGGACCCCAGCGCGACCGACAACACGGTGCTGGTCCAGGATCCCCCGGCGGGAACCCGACTGGAAGCCGGGCAGCAGGTGACGCTGACCGTGGCACGCCAGCCCGCGCTGGTCTATCTCAGCGACGTGCGTGCCGTCGCCGGTGACCCCTCCACGGGCTCCAAAACCGTCAATGGGAAGACCTATCCGCATTCGCTGTACACGTGTACTCGCCGTTCGTCGAGTTTCGAGTTCGATCTCGGACGGCACTATCGGACGTTTCAGGCCACGGCAGGTATTGCCGATGACGCGTGGGACAGCTCGATAAGAATTCTGTACGAGGTGTTCGTGGACGGCTCGCCCGCCTATCGGAAGGATATCGGCTTCGGTGAATCCGTCCCCATCAGCCTCGATCTCACCGGAGTGCTCCGACTCAAACTCACGCAGACGTTCGTCAGCGGCAATAAGAACGGATCCTGTGATTACAATGTGTGGGGGGATGCCCGGCTGCTGGGGGTTCCGAGCGAGGTGCCCACCCCGACGCCGGGGACATGATGTCCGTCGAACCAAGGCATGATGGCCCGGCCGGCGGTGGTGCTCCTGCCCTGGCCGTGTTCTACCGCCGGGCCGCCGGTCTGAACCGGGAGACCGACCCTCGGGAGAACACCCTTCACGTCGACGACCGATGGGTCCTCACCGGCAGGCGGACCTTCGGTTTCGGCCGGGCTCCCGCCGGGGTCGACATCGCCGTGAAACTCGTGGACGACAGTGGCACGCAGGACCCGGCCGTCCCGCGTCTCGCGGGCCGGATCGCCGCACCCGACGGCCGATGGACGCTGACGAACCACGCCACCGGCAAGACCAAGATTTATCTGACCGCGCCCGGTCTCTATCGGGAGATCATCAAGGACAGTCCGGGCGAGGTCCTCGTCCGCACCTGGCAGATGGTCGCTATTCGCGCGTCCGGTGGTGATATCGAGCATCGGTTCACCCTTGTCATTGGTGGGCCCGGCGCGGGAGCGGGGGCCGTTCATGCCGCCAACATGGCGGGCCTCTGGGAAACCGGTGCCCCGACGACGTCCAGTGTCGGGGCACCGGCGTGGAGCCACGGGGACCGGCGGACCCTCGCCGCCTACTGCTATCCGGAACTGCACGGCCTGCCACCTCGTGTCCGGGAACGCGGCGCGCAGACGCTGCTCCTGCTCGACCGGGAGCTCACGGAAGCGTCGCGGAAATGGCTGGAGAAACAGCTCGGCCGGCTACGGAAGGACGCCTCCGCCCGCCTCGGCGTCGACCTCCAGGGCGAGCGCGGGACACCTGAGTTCATCGAGTACATCCTGGCGAACCGCGGGCTGCTGATGGATGCGCTCCGCGAACTCGACAGCCGGCCGACCCGGAAACTACAGCGGTAGCCGGCCATGCCCGGAACCGCTCCGGCCGCGGCTTCGATCCGTATCCACACCCGTAACCCGTGTGTCCCCGCCCACCTGTCCCGACCCTCGTCCGTCAAGGAGAAACATGAGCTATCCACCCGATCCCAACAGCCCGTACGGCGGGCAGCCAGAAGCACAGCCGGGTTATGGCCCACCGCAGGGGCCGTCGCCAGGATATGCACCACAGCCGGGCTATGCGCCGCAGGAGCCGCAGCCGGGCCATGGCTGGCCGCAGGGGCCGCCGCCCGGTTACGGCTACCCGTACAACCAGGGCTATCAGGGGCAGAACCCGCCCTACGGGTACGGCGCACCGGTGCGGACGGACTATGCGCACTGGGGCCTGCGGGTTCTGGGCGCCGTCGTGGACTGGCTGGTCTTCGGTCTGGTGCCCACGATCCTGTATTTCGTCGGCGCCGGCATGGCGGTGAGCAGTATCGCATCCTCGTACGACCCCTATGGTGATTACGACTCCTATGGCTCCTCCTCCTCTTCCGCCGGGAGCGCGCTGATAATCCTCGGATTTGTCGCCGGCATTGCCTCTTTTTTTCTCATGTCCTACTTCGAGGGCACCCGTGGCCAGACGCCGGGCAAGCGTGTCGCGAAGATCAAACTGATCCGGGAAGCCGATGGCCAGCCGCTCGGCTTCGGCCTGGCCATCGTCCGCCGCATCTGCCACTTCCTGGACGGCCTGCTGTTCTGCATCGGTTACCTGCTGCCCCTCTGGGACGAAAAAAAGCAGACCATCGCCGACAAGATCATAAAATCAATCGTTATCAGAACCGAATAACTTCGGCCCGGCAGTCACATGTGCATGCACCTGTGATCTTCCTGTCGCAGGTACCCGCCGTCGGTGGAAATAGGTGGTGATTCCTGTGTCGTGGACAGCGTGGTAGGGCATGTGAAATCGGAGGAGGGGCTGTGTCGATTGAATACACGCGCCTAAACAAGAAAATAGATTATACTCATCTGACGAGAGGGAAGAAGACGAGCGAACCTGCTCGTGCCGCTGTTCCGATCGTCGATCTCGACGCCGCACTGGCTGCCGGTTGTGGGACCAGCAGAATCTGGTCGAGGGCGAACGGCCCAGCTTCGCAGGCTGTCGGCTCGACCCTTGCGATCGTCGAACAGCCGCGATTCATCAGTGATGATCCGGACGACGGTATGACAGCCGTGATCGCAGAACGTGGCTACAGTGGTCGATCTGTTCTCGTCGGGACGGACGGCCGGTCCCTCACCCCCAGGAACTTCGTCGACTACGACGTTGCATACGCCGCAAACGGTTCCGTTGCGCTGGCTCGCAGGCACACGGCGGAAGCTCTCGGTATTCCGGCTGGTGGTGACTACATCCAAGCTCATATTCCCCATGTCGCTTTTGAAAATAGTTCGCCGTGGTCACGCGTGGCCCTGTTGTCCCGTGAACAGCCTTATACGGGACTCGCCGGAGCCAGCCCCCGACCTGAGCGAGCGATGTTCGAGACGTTCTCGGTAGCGATCACAGCTGATGGTTCACGGGCGGTGTTCCTGGAGTTTCGGCCGGCTGGCAGCCCCGACTGCGCGCTGTGGGAATACGATCTGACACACAGGACATGGCGCTGGGTCACTGGCAATCCTGCCGGCAGCCACTGGCAGGCGGCGCCGCTCGCGTACAGCCCGGACGGCACCTGGCTACTGGTCGGGAGCAACCCACCTGCTCTTGTGCGTCTCCCCGACGGCATGATTTTTCCGCTCGGTAAGGACGTGTTCGGTGTGCACATTGTCGACGCAGGATGGTGGCCGACGCGTCCCGGCCATCTGGTGGCTACGGGGCCTGGTCAGAAATCCGAAGCTGATGTGTTCGATGTTGATCTCGAACGGGGCCGTGCCAAGGAATTGTGCAGGATTCGGGGACAGCAGTCAAAAGTCAGCTTGCTTGTCGCAAGCCCTCGTGTGTCTGCTGATGGACGTTGGCTGGCTTTTCTTGCCCCGGTAGGTATGGATCCGACAGCTGACGCAGGCCGTGGGAGCGGGAAGCGTCCCTTCGTCGCGGATCTCGCCTCATCCGAATGTGAGCTTGTGTTGCCGGTACGATTTTCCTGCGGCGTCGAACGTTCCTGTGCGCGGGTCATCTGGGTCGACCAGACCGTGTCCGACGGTACATTTCAGCCTGCAGCGGCTCTGCAGGCGGGATCACGGCCTGCTTTTGGTAATCCTGTGCTCGCCGGATCGCAGGTCGAAATGTTTCGGAAGCAACATGCCTGCGCGGCTCAACTCATGTTCGATGCCATCAGTAAGTCCGGTACGGAGCCCATGCTGGTGACGGAGGAGATTCGCCGTTTCTGCGCCGGCGCGCTTGAGGCCGACCCGTCCTTCGCGGATACTCTCGAGGGTCCCGAGTCATGGACCTTTGTAATGTATGTCGGAACAGGTTCACCGCGCGATGACCGAGACGGCTGGCTGGCCCTCTCCTCCGACCTCGGGCGGCTGAGAGCGGGCGAGCCCATGGAGAGCGATATCAGCGGCAGGCTGCATGCGACAGTACCTGAGCCGCAAACGCCATCGGACACGAATTCATCTCGCAGAAGACCGCGACTGTGGAATCGTGACCGTTGATATAGACCAGTTTTTAGTGGCTCCGTCAGTTCTTCTCTTCAAATAGCTCTCAACCATGTCGTGAAGGAGATCTCGCTGTGAGATGGCAGGGTGACCGGACGGGTGTGCAGTGCAAGAAGTGCAAGAAGAAGGTCAAGATTGTTCGCTGCCCCAAGTGCAACGGCATCGGTGGAGGATGGACTACGCAGTGCAGCAGGTGCAACAGCAGCGGATACGTCTGTGAGAACTCGAACGATCAGTGGCATCAGTACAAGTAATCGTATCGCTCCTACTCGTGGTCGTCGGCAAAGCTGCGGGTAGGAGCGGCATGGATGGCGAAAAAGGAAGTGCTGGCTGAAACAGGGCGGTGGAGTCTGAATGCGATCCATGCACGTCAAGTTCTCGACTACGCTCACCGAGCGTGAATTCGGAGCGATCTTCAAGGGGCGTGGCGACGCAACGCAGGGCCTGACCGGGAGGATGGTTAAGCAGGGTTCGGCACATCAAGACCGATGGTGATGTTGCATTCGAGTATTTCACGCCACGAGACGACTCGCCTTTCAGCGTTCTCGATGACGACAAGCCGACCTTCACCGTTGGTGTGCACATCCCGACTTTCCTGGCTACCAACGGTGGATCGGCAACCCTGCACATGTACACCTGGGAGCGTGGTGACAGGCGCGAGGTAGTCCTGTATTCACCTCATACGATCATGGGCGGAAGAAGTTCCCGTAACTACCTGGACAAGTTTCTCATGGAATTCCAGCACCATGATCCAGAAATTGCCTTCCAGCTCCAGGGGCAGAAACCTGATACTGATGCCGGTAGTGGGCCGCAGACGGTAGACGCCGACTTTCCTCCGCTTGACGGCGCGACTGTTCTTGTCCGAGGAGCGAATGTTCCACTGCCGGTCGTTCCGATACGGGTGGCGCTTCTCCGGAAAGGTGGAGCAAGCGACGATCTCGATGTCAGCGCTCTGCCGTGCGGATCCGACGCCCACGTGCTCGATCCGGAAGCAACTGTCTTCTACAACCAGCCGACTGGTGCCGCCGGAACCGTCCATATGTCCGGTCGGACGCAGCAGGCCGATGGTACCTGGACCGACAGCATTTTCGTTGATCTTCCTCGTGTTCCGGCATCGGTCGGCCAGGTGGTTTTTACGGCGAGCCTCGATTGTTCCGGCGCGACTGCTCTTGCCGCGGTTACTGATCTGCGTATCGCGGCAGTCGCGGATCGCGAGGTGCTCGCTGTCTTCCCGGTGACCGGGCTCAGTACAGAAAGCGCGATCGTCGCTGTCGAGGTCTACCGGCGCGCAAATGGCTGGCGTCTTCGCGGTGTCGGTCAGGGCTGGGCGGATGGTCTTGCCGGCCTGGCGCGCGACTACGGTATCGAAGTGGAATAAATGGAAAAATCCTGAGCACGAACCATCTCGATGGTCGTGGTATCCAACTGATCGTTACAGGGACTGCGCGGGGCGGTTCGTCAGGGTTATGCCGTGCGCGCTGTCGAGGCGGCGGGCAGGATCCGATCGGCCCACTCGCGGGCTGCGGCGGCCTCATGAGCTGGGACGGGGCCGAGTTCGGCCTCCAGTTCGCTGAGGTAGGCGTCCAGTTCGGCGATCTTGGCATGCCGGTCCAGTTCCTCGGCCAGTGCCGCCGAGGCGAGGCGGGAGATGCTCAGGCCGGCGGCTCGGGCGGACTCCATCAGTTCATCGGAGACGGTAATGTTCACTCTTGCCATGCGCATAATATGCACACTCGGCGTGGGGTACCGAGTGGTTGCCCTGTGCTCCGTCCTGACGATGGAGCAGCTCGACGGCTCTAGTAAACGGTGACTCGGCCGCCGGAGGTGCCGGCGGTGAAGATGGCCAGGCAGCGGCCGCTCGAGTTGGCGACGAGCCACAGGTGGTTGACGTAGGTGTTGCTCGAATAGGAGTTTCCCGGTGTCAGGAACGAGGCCGCGGCCATTCGGGAGCCGTTGAAGTCGAGCCAGTAGATCTGCACGGTTTCCGGGCTCTGGTTGCTGAACGTGGCCAGGACGCCGTCCGTGGTGCGGGCGGAGACCAGGCGTCCCTCGTCCGCGCACGAGTACCGGGTGAGGTTCCCGGTGAAGCTGAACGTGTGGGCGGCCGGCGGCTGGTTGGCCGCTGGCTGGGCGGCTGGCGGTTGAGCGGCCGGCGGCTGGCTGGCGGGCGGTGGCGCGTTGTTGCCCGGGGAGTCACGGTTGGTCTCCGCAGCGGGCGCCGCCGCCGCGGGCCGGCCGGCTGCCGCTCCGCCGCCGGCGGCTGGCTGCCCGCCGCCGGTCCGGGCCTCCGGCGCGGTCGCCGCTGCCGCGGGGATCTCCGTGGACATGCCGGCGGACGTGGTCGCTGACGGGTCCGGCGATGAGCCGGCGCTCGTCGAGGTGGGGCGCGCGGCGGGCGACGCCGTGGCTTCGAGCCGTGCGTCACCGGCTGCCGCGCCCTGCCCGCCGGACCCGTTCGTGGTCGCGGCCAGGCCGACGACGATCGCGACAATGGTGACGACGAGCGCGACGGCTCCGATCACCAGCGGAGCCCCGCGCCGGCGTCGGGCCCGTGACGTCGTCAGCGGCGCTGCGGCTGGTTCACGCGCCACGGCTTGGGTGATGGCCGCTGCGACCTGAGGGGCGGCTGGCTCGACCTGGGCAGTGGCCGATTCGCTCTGAGGGGTGGCCGTTGCGGCCTGGGCGGGGGCCGGCTCGACTTGGACAGCAGTAGTTTCACCCTGGGCGGTGGATGTTTCGCTCTGGGCGATACCTGGTTCGGCTCGGACGGTGAGCGCTTCGCTCCGGGTCGTGGTCGCTTCGGCCAGAGCTCCGGCCAAGTCGACCGGTGACCTGACGTCACCAGGGCCGGGACGTGCGTGCGGCCCGTCGTCGTCCGTCCCGGATACGGCCGGAACCGGAGCCGGGGTCACCGGCACCGGCACCGGCACAGGTGCCGCGGGAGACGGCTGGTCGGCGTCGGACGGCTGGTCGTCCGTGCCGGTGGCCGCGGTGTGGGCGCTCAGCACGTCGGCCACCGGCGGTGGCAGCCAGCCGGGGCCGGGGCGCAGAACGGTCGTTTCCTGATCCTGGCCGGTGAGCCGAGCCAGCATGTCCGTCAGGGCCGGCCGGGCGGCGGGGTCCTTCGCCAGGCAGACGGTGACGAGTTCGCGCAGGTCGCCGTCGAGGCCGTCGAGGGTCGGCTCAGCATGGACCAGTCGGTAGACCAGCGCCGGGGTGGGGCCGGTCCCGAACGGCTCCCTGCCGGTCGCGGCGAAGGCGATGAGCGCGCCGAGGGCGAACACGTCACACGGCGGGCCGATCTCACCGCCGGTGATCTGCTCGGGTGCCATGAAACCGGGGGAACCCAGCACGCCACCGGTCAGGGTGAGCCCGGTGGCGTCGGCCGCGCGGGAGATCCCGAAGTCGATGACCCGCGGGCCGTCGGTGGCCAGCAGCACGTTCGACGGTTTGAGGTCCCGGTGGACGAGCCCGGCCCGGTGCACGGCGGCGAGCGCCTCGGCGAGCCCGGCGGCGAGCGTGCGCACCGACTCCTGGGGGAGCGGGCCCGTCCGGCGGATGGTCTCGGCGAGGGACAGCCCGGGCACGTAGGCGGTGGCGAGCCAGGGACGGTCGGCGGCCGGGTCGGCGTCGATGACCGCGGCCGTGTACGCGCCGCTGACGGCTCGAGCGGCCCGCACCTCGCGGCCGAACCTGTCCCGGAACTGCGGGTCGTCGGCGAGCTCGGGCCGGACGACCTTCACCGCCACGGCACGGCCGGCCGGTGAGCGACCCAGGTAGACGCGGCCCATCCCGCCGGCACCCAACCGCCCTACCAGCCTGTACGGGCCGACCTGGGTGGGATCGTCCGATCTCAGTGGCTGCATGGCTGGACCCCCACCCGGACCATGATCTGGCGGATTCTCACCGTGACCGGCGGTCCACGTCGTCCACTATAGGCAGTTGTCCACGGTTTCACGGTCGGACGGACGGGCGGGTGCCCGACAGCCGGAGTGGGTTCAGGCCGGGGTCGCCCGCGGGGCCCTAGGCGGGAGACCCCTAGGCGGGAGACCCCGAGGTGGGAGATATCCGGGAGACGTCCGGAGAGAGGCGTCCGGGGAGAGACGTCCGGAGAAAGGAAAAGGCCGGTGTCGTAGTATCCATACGGATAGGCCACGCTGTGTGGTGGCGCGTATGTAATGGTGCCGCGTATTGCCGCCGCCGGCAGGGCGGGCCTGTCCGGGCCGGTTGTCTG
>NZ_CEVIVD010000008.1:34753-37767 GCF_982290655.1 Protofrankia sp. CiP1_Cm_nod3 | reverse complement strand
AACGTTGTCGAACGAGGCGGTGTCCATGACGGGTTCGCCGTCGCCGGCCGGGCCGCGCGTTCCCGACGGTCGGCTGGCCGGGAGCGTCGGGGCGCCGGGCAACACGCTGTCCGGGTACGTCGGCGGGAACCGGTCGTGGGCCCGGGATGCCGGGGAGGCGGGTTCCCGTTAGTCCGCCGTCGCTTCGACAGCGGTTGACGTGCCTGTTCAGCTTCCCGCGGTGTCGGCGGTCTTCGTCAACCGGAACGCGGACAGGGCGGCGTTCCACGACCTGCTCGACCGCCCCACCGACATTGCCTGTCCGCGGGTGGTGGTCGTGACGGGGATGCCGGGGGTCGGCAAGTCCGCCGCGGCGGCCCGCTGGGCGCACGAGGTCCGGCCCCGCTTCGGCGACGGCCAGCTCTACGTCGACGTGGAGCGCCTGGCCTGCCGTGGCGCTGCCGCGGTCAGTGACGTCCTGCGCGGGTTCGTCGAGGCGCTGGGCGCGCACGGCGGCCGCATCCCGGCCGACCTGGCGGGTCTGACAGCCGCCTACCGGCAGCGCACCGCCGGTCTGCGGCTGCTGGTCGTGGTCGACGGCGTCGAGTTCCCGTCGCAGGTGACCCCGCTGCTGCCGGCCTCGGAGGACAGCCTGGTCGTGGTGACGAGCCATCATCGGCTCACCGCGCTGCTCGCCGACGGCGCCGATCTGCTGACGCTGCGTCCGCTCGCCCCGGCGGACGGCGTTGAGCTGATCTCCAGGATGGTGGGGCCGGCGCGGCTGTCCCGGGAGCCCGAGGCCGCCGCGGAGATGGTGCGCCTGTGCGGCGGGCTGCCGATCGCGCTGCGTGTCGTCGGTGCCCAGCTCAAGGCCGGCCCGCACCTGGCCATGGCGGACGTGGCGGCCCGGCTCCGGGACGAACGCGGCCGGCTGGACCGGCTGTCCCTGGAAGGTGATCCGGTGATCGAAGCCGCGTTGGAAGTCGCCTACGCCGCTCTCCCGGCCGACGCCCGCGCCCTGTACAGGGTGCTCGGCCTGCATCCGGGACGTGAGTTCGGCGGGCCCGTGGCCGTGGCCGCGACGGGCCTGCCCCCCGATGTCGTCGAGGACGCGCTGGCGGTTCTGCTCTCGGCGAACCTGGTCGAAGCGGTGGGCGACGGCCGGTATCGAATTCACGAACTGGTCCGGATCCACGCCTTCCGATGCGCCGAGAGCGAGCAGTCGCCACAGTGGCGTGACGATGTCGCCCGTCGCGTCGTCGACGCGTACCTGCGCGGCGCGGCCGTCGCCGACCGGGTGGCGATGGGTTCCCGGATGCGGCTGTCCGAGCAGGCCGGGTGGGCCGAACGGCTGCTGGGTGCGACCCGGGCCGGCCGTACCGATCAGGGCGGTCGTACCGGCCGGAGCGGTCAGGGCGATCATGACGCCGGCCGGGGGGACGACGACGTGCCGTTGGCCGGTTCGGCCGTCGACCCGGCCCGGCTGTCCTCCCCGGGCGCCGCGCTCGACTGGCTGGAGTCGGAGCGGTCGAATCTCTTGGACGCGGTGCGCACGGCCTCGGCGCGCGGCTGGGACACGGCGGTCTGGGAGCTGTGCGAGGCGCTGTGGGTGCTGTACTACAACCGTAAGCACTACCCCGAGTGGCTGGAATCCCACGAGCTCGCCGTTGCCGCCGCGGCTCGTCTCGGCCATCAGGCGGCCGAGGCGAGGATGCGCAGCCAGCTGGGCCGGGCGCTGGTCGAGCTGGAGCGTTTCGCCGAGGCCGAGGCCCAGTTCGAGGAGGCCATCCGGCTCGCCCGTGTGGCGGTGAACCGCCGGGTGGAGGCGTCCGTGCTGGAGTTCGTCGGCCGGGCCCGCTTCGAGCAGGCGGACTACCCCGCGGCCATCGCCGCGTTCGAGCGTTCCCGGAGCATGAACGCGGACCTCGGCAACGCCCGGGGCGTCGCGTTGCAGACCCACCATCTCGGACGGGCGCTCGCCGGTTCCGGCCGGTCCGCCGAGGCGGCCGCGGTGCTGGCGGAGGCCCTGGCCGGCTTTGAGGCGTTACCGGACGAGCACAACCAGGCGCGGGTGCTCATCAGCCTCGGGGAGGTGCACTGCGACCTGGCCCGTTACGCCGACGCGGAGCGGGCGCTGGCCGCGGCGATCGACATCATGCGCCGCCGCGGCGTCCCGTTCCAGGTGGCATTGGCCTCGGAGGTGCTCGCCGACGTGGCCGCGGCGACCGGGGACCACCTCGCGGCCCGGCGCCACCGGGAGGAAGCGCTCACCGCGTACACCGACGCGGGCAGCCCCCGCGCCCACCGGCTACGCGAGGCACTACTGGCGGACACCAATCCGGCGACGTGACACGCGTGGACCCGCCCGGTGCGTCCAACATGGCACACGCCGACGCCGCTCCTTTCTCCGCCCCTCCGCGCACTCCGCCCCTCCGTCCCTCGTCCCGAACCGCCCCCCGCCCGATCCCTTGTGATCAAATACTGTCGAATCATGAGAACGAGGGGATATGTGGTCGCTGTGGCAGCCACTTTCGTACTCGTTCTTGTGATCCAGTTCTTGTGATCCGACATGGGCGTGGCTGCCCGGCCGGGGGGTTGTGGCCGCGGGGTGGTGCGCTGGCCGCGGCTTACTCCCCGGTGCCTGTTCTGGACGCATGAACGATCATGCTTCGCGTCCCGGTCTGGACGTGTAGGCCGGTGGCGGGTAACGCCGGCCGGCGGCCCTCGACGAACCATCCGTAGATCGCGGAGGCGAGCAGGGCCGGGTCGTCGGTCGGCGTCGGCGCCCGTGCGGGTGCCCACGCCGTCGATGTCGGCGCCGATGTCGGCACCGATGGCGGTATGGGCGTGCTGGTGGGTGCGGTTTGCGTCGTGGTCATGGCGGCTTGCTGTGTTGACTGTATGACGTATGCCTGCATCCAGGCCCTGAGCGTCGTGCCGTCCCGGAGGCGGACGAGGCAGTACGGAGGGTCCGAGACGTCGGCGGCGAGCCGGCAGCCCGGGTAGTCGGCGAGGGTGTCGGCCAGCCACTCCTC
>NZ_CEVIVD010000008.1:33530-34404 GCF_982290655.1 Protofrankia sp. CiP1_Cm_nod3 | reverse complement strand
GGTGCCGGCGGCGATGATGGCTGTTTCGGCGAGCAGAGCGGTCGGGTGCCGCCATTCGTGTTCGGGCGTCGGCACGCGCGCCGGGGCCCGGGCCGGGCTCGGTGGGCCGGCGGGCGGTGGCAGGCCCATCAGCCGGTACATCAGGTCGGCCAGCACCCGCAGGGACTCCCCGGGCCGGGCGAACGTGGCCGCCGCGAGATCCGCGTACCGGCCCGGTCGGTGTGTCGCGACGGCCCGGTCCACCTGCGCGCGCAGCCCCGCCGTGGCCGTCAGCCGGGGCGCGGTGCGCAGCAGGGCGGCGGTGGAGCCGTCCGGGTCGACTTCGGCGGGGTCGCCCGCCGCGAGGAGAACCGGCCGGTCCAGCGCCGCCGCGTACACGGTGACGGATCCGTGGTCGCCGATCACCGCGTCCGCGGCGACCAGGGCGGCGCGCCACCCCTCCCGGGCGGGTATGAGCAGCAGGCCGGCCCGGCGGGCCTCGTCCAGCCAGGCCCGGAGCTGCCATGGGCCGTGCCCGTGCCAGACGTTGGGATGCACGACCGCCGCGACCCGGTACTCGTCCACCGGTAACTCGGCGAGCAGGCGGGCCGGCAGGTGCGGCCAGCGGCCCAGCAGCGACCCGGGGCCCCAGGTCGAGGTGAGTGTCACCAGTGTGTGAGCGGGGCTGACTCCCAGCGCCCCGCGGTACTCCCGGCGGAAACGCAGGCTCGCGCGCAGGCGGTCGTAACAGGGATCACCGGCCACCACCGCGACGGGCACGGCCTGCGGGCAGTCGCGGCGCAGCCGGGCGCGTTGCTCCTCGTGCGAGAGCACGATCGCGGACGGGACGACCTTCCCGTCGCGTAACAGTTGTTCCCGGGCCAGCCCGAACACC
>NZ_CEVIVD010000008.1:32684-33128 GCF_982290655.1 Protofrankia sp. CiP1_Cm_nod3 | reverse complement strand
AAATATTTATTATATCCGGCGCCGTGGGGCATGACAATCAACGGAGCCGACAGTTTGTGCAGGTCGCCGCCGTGACTTGCCGCGAGGGCCAGGTCGAAACGGGTCGCCACCGCCTGCTCTCACGGTACTGTCCGCGCGCCGATACCGGCCAGCAGGTCGACGACGCCATCGTTGAAGGGTGAGGTGCCGGTCGTCGTGAACACCACCTGGACCCTGGTGTCGGCCGTGAGCGCGGGAAGGACGTCGAGCAGGCGGTTCGTCGAGGTGACGGTGTGGGCCACCACGAGCACCGTGCGGGACGCCGTGACCGTCGACCACGAAGCTGCCTCGGGCCCGATCGGTACCCGCAGCCATGGTCGGTCGATCGCCACCACCCCCCGAGTCCACGACCTCCGCCACGCTACCCACCGGCAGCGCCCGCCGCGGCCCGACCGTCCACCTCGC
>NZ_CEVIVD010000008.1:29651-32078 GCF_982290655.1 Protofrankia sp. CiP1_Cm_nod3 | reverse complement strand
GACGGGATCCTCGTCGGCAGGGCCGGCCCTCCTCGGCAGACGGTCTCGCCGCTGTCGCTGTCGCCGTCGCGGGGCCGGACCGGGTGCGGGCCCGGCGGATTCCGGGGCAGAGGACTGAAGGAGCTGGTGGGCTGGACGATGCGGTGAGTGACTGGGCGCGACCGGCCTGGTCGGGCTGATTTTCTACCTTGTCGGTCGATATTGACGGGTGATCTGTGGGCGGGTAGCTTCTGGCACCGGACGTCGGTGTCGGGCTCCGTTTCACCGGCCGGTAGCCACGTCCGCGGTCGGGCGCTCCAGAGATGAGCCTGGCGCGACAGAGCGGTCGTGTGGGCGCGTGCGTGGTCGTAGGAGGAAACCAGCGTGCAGCGGTCGCATGGCCATGCCTGCGCTGTTTCGCCGTGCTGTGTCGCCCCGGCGACGTTCTCGCGTCGGCATATCGATCTACAGCGGGTGACGAGCTGTCTGTGTCCGTAGCCGCCAGCGTCTGAGCTGATACCGGCTCCGCTCGCCGTCAGCCGTGAGTGGATCTGTCTGGCGTTTCCATGGCATCGCCGTGTCACCGGTCGTGGCTCACGGTGCGTCCTCATCGCCATGTTTCGGCTCGTCTTTCTGCCTGTGGTGGTCCTGACGCCACACCATGCGGGTCGGCATTACGTGTCCATCGCATAACGCGTTGTTCTTTTCATTGCCTGTTCTGTGCTTTTGTCACGGTCCGTCCGGGATTTCAGGTGCGCGGGTATACGGCCCCGCCGGCTGCTTCCCTCGGCTGCCTCGCAGGAAAGGACTGTTGTGAACAGATCAGCCCGGTCCGGGCCCGCTCCTCGGTGGGCGGTGGCTGTTGCCGCGCTCGCCGCGGCCGCGACGCTGGTGAGCGCCTGTGGCTCCGATGACGACGAGCCCACCAGCGGTGCGCGTGCCGGCACACCCCGCCCGGGGGGCACGCTGACCTTTGCGGTGGGCTCGGACGCGGGATGTGTGGACCCGCAGCAGGTGGGCAGCAACGACACGATCTACTCGCTGCGGCAGATCGTCGACTCGTTGACCGACCAGAACCCCCGGACGGGCGAGATCGTGCCGTGGCTGGCGGAGCGCTGGGAGATCAG
Organism: Protofrankia sp. CiP1_Cm_nod3; assembly: GCF_982290655.1. Lineage (NCBI taxonomy): Bacteria > Bacillati > Actinomycetota > Actinomycetes > Frankiales > Frankiaceae > Protofrankia > Protofrankia sp. CiP1_Cm_nod3. The sequence goes on along the minus strand of NZ_CEVIVD010000008.1, from coordinate 30,972 downwards.
CCCGGACGCGAGGACGTTCACCTTCCACCTGCGGCCCGGTGCGACGTTCAGCGACGGGACGCCGGTGAACGCGCGGTCGGTCAAGGACAACTTCGACGCGATACCGAAGCTGGGCGCGCTGGCTGTCCTGGGGACGGGCTACCTCAGCGGTTACGAGGGCACCACGGTGGTCGACGACCTCACCGCCGCGGTCGCGTTCAGGCAGCCGAACGCCCAGTTCCTGCAGGCCACGTCGACGTTCTCGCTGGGGCTGGTGTCGGGGGCGAGCATCGCCAGAACCCCGCAGCAGCGGTGCGGTGAGGGTGTGACCGGGTCGGGCCCGTTCGTGCTGTCGAAGTACGCGCCGGCCCAGTCGATCACGCTGGCGAAGCGCACCGGCTACAACTGGGGCTCGTCCCTGTGGACGAAGAAGGGCGAGGCGTACCTGGACACGCTCGCGTTCAAGGTGGTCCCGGAGGCGGGCGTGCGCAGCGCCAGCCTGACCTCCGGACAGGTCGACGCGATCGGCAGCGTGGGCCGCGCCGACGAGACGGCGCTCAAGGGCGGCGGGGCCAGCCTGCAGGCACGGGCCAACCCGGGGGTGGTGTTCAACCTGAGCCTGAACAACTCCCGGCCGATCCTGCAGGACCAGAAGGTGCGGCAGGCCATCCTGTTCGCCATCGACCGCAAGCAGGTCGCCGACACGGTGTTCCCGACCGGCACCCACCCGGCGACGAGCATCCTGGCGCACACGGCCCCCGGCTACCAGGATCTCGGCTCGGACCTGGCCTTCGACGCCGCCCGGGCCAGGTCGCTGCTGGACGCGGCCGGCTGGGTGCCCGGCGCCGACGGGATCCGGCAGAAGGACGGCGTCCCGCTGCGCCTGGCGGTGAGCTGGTTCGCCAACGCGGCCACCAACAAGCCGACCCTGGAACTGGTCCAGCAGCAGCTGAAGACGGTCGGTGTCGATCTCGTGCTGAAGGAGCTACAGATCGCGCAGGCGGCCCAAATCCAGCGCTCGGGCGACTTCGACGTGCTGTGGGGCAACCTGACCCGCGCCGACCCCGACATCCTGCGCACCCTGTACTCCACGCAGCTGGCGAACGCGTACCGGCTGCCGCCGACCCAGCTCGACAGCGTCCTCACCGACCAGGCGGCCGAACCGGATCCGGTCAGGCGGCAGAACCTGGTGGCCCAGGCCCAGCAGCTGATCGTGCGGAACGCCTACGTCGTCCCGGTCGTGGAGCTGCAGACCGAGCTGGGTGTGTCGAAGAACGTCCACAACCTGGACTTCGAGGCGTCCAGCCGGATCCAGCTGCACGACACCTGGAAGAGCTGACAC
>NZ_CEVIVD010000008.1:28225-29247 GCF_982290655.1 Protofrankia sp. CiP1_Cm_nod3 | reverse complement strand
CCGGGACGCCCGCGTCGGGCGGGAGGAGGGCAGCGGATGCGACGTTACGTGATCCGGCGTCTCGCGCAGGCGGCCGGCGTGCTGTGGGCGGCCTACACGCTGTCGTTCCTGGTGCTGGACTACCTGCCCGGCGACCCGGTCTCGGCGATGGCCGGCGCCGGGATGGACTCCTCGGCCATCGACCCGGCGCGGCTTGAGGAGCTGAAGGGGCAGTACGGGTTCGACAAGCCGGTGCTGGTGCAGTACGTCGACTACCTGGGCAGTGCGCTGCGCGGCGACTTCGGCGACTCGGTGTCCACCGGCCGGCCGGTGACCTCCGTGATCGCCGACGCGCTGCCGCAGACGCTGCAGCTCACCGGCGCGGCACTGCTGCTCGCGACGCTCCTCGGCGGCGGGCTGGCGCTGGTCGCGACCTACACCTCGCAGCGCTGGCTGCGCCAGGCCCTGCTGTCGCTGCCGTCGCTGGGGGTGTCGATACCGACGTTCTGGGTCGGCCTGATGATCGTCCAGCTGTTCTCCTTCCGGCTGCGGCTGTTCCCGGCCTTCGGCAACGACGGGCTGCGCGGCCTGGTCCTGCCGGCGGTCACCCTGGCGGTCCCCACCGGCGCGATGGTCGCGCAGGTGCTGGCCAAGAGCCTGCTCACCGCGCTGGACGAGCCGTACGTGCAGACGGCCCGGGCCAAGGGCGCCGGACGGGCCCGCGTCCATCTTGGCCATGCGCTGCGCAACGCGTCCCTGCCGGCGCTGACGGTCATCGGCCTGCTGGTCGGGCAGCTGATGGCCAACGCCGTCGTGATCGAGACGGTCTTCGCCCGCAACGGCCTCGGCCGGATCACCGCGGCCGCGGTCTCCGTGCAGGACCTCCCGGTCGTGCAGGGGGTCGTCGTCTTCGGCGCACTGGTCTTCGTGCTGGTCAACCTGGTCGTCGACCTGATCTACCCGTTGTTGGACCCACGGGTCGTGGTAGCCGCCACCGTGCGAAGGAGCCCCGCGTGAGCGTGCGAAGGAGCCCCTCGTGAGCC
>NZ_CEVIVD010000008.1:24521-27912 GCF_982290655.1 Protofrankia sp. CiP1_Cm_nod3 | reverse complement strand
GGTCACTGGCCGCCGGGCCGGCCGTCCAGGCCGGGCCCGAGCCGCCGTCCGAGGCGATGTCGCCGGCGCCGGGCCCGCGGCTGGGCGTGGACGTGCGGCGGCTGTCGCGGTTCTTCCTGCGCCGTCCCGGGCTGGTGCTGTCACTGATCGTGGTGACGCTGGTGGTGCTGGCCGCGTTCTGGCCGACGCTGTTCACCGGGCGTGACCCGCTGCTGGGGGTGCCGGCCGACAACTTCCAGCCGCCCGGCGCCCGCCACTGGTTCGGCACCGACGAACTGGGCCGCGACACCTACTCCCGGGTCGTGCACGGGGCGGCGCTGTCCCTGAAGGCGACGCTGGTCGCGGTCGCGGTCGCGTTCGTCGTCGGTGGGGCCCTCGGGCTGGTCGCCGGATTCGCCGGCCGCTGGGTCGAGGACGTGCTGATGCGCTTCGTCGATGTGCTGCTGTCCATCCCGGCCCTGTTCCTGTCGCTGGCGCTGGTGACCGCGCTGGGGTACGGCACGGTGAAGGTCGCCGTCGCGGTGGGGATCGCCAGCGTGGCCAGTTTCGCCCGGGTCATGCGCGCCGAGGTGCTCAGGGTGCGCCAGGCCGTCTTCGTCGAGGCCGCGCGCTCGTCGGGGACGCGCTGGTACGGCGTGCTCGGACGGCACGTGCTGCCCAACGCGATGGGGCCGGTCGTCGTGCTGGCAACGCTCGACTTCGGGACCGCGGTGCTGGCGGTGTCCTCGCTGAGCTTCCTCGGCTACGGCGCCGCGCCGCCCGCGCCGGAGTGGGGCACGCTCGTCTCCGACGGCCGTAACTATCTGGCCAACGCGTGGTGGCTCTCGACGCTGCCCGGCCTGACCGTGGCGGCGACGGTACTGGCGACCAACCGCATCGCCCGGGCACTGGACGGAGAATGGGCCACCCAACGATGACCGATCACGGCACCGACAGCCAGGACCGCCCCGGCAGCCGCGACGGTGCCTCCCCTGACGGCGCCTCCACCGCCGGCGCCGACAGCATCCCCACCGATGGTCACGACGGCGATCACGACGGCGATCACGCGGGCGCGGGCCTGCTCGCGATCCGCGGGCTGTCCGTGTCGTACCGCACCCGGACCGGGCCGCTGCCCGCCGTCCAAGGTGTCGACCTCGACGTCGAGCCGGGTGAGATCGTCGCGCTGGTCGGCGAGTCCGGCTCGGGCAAGAGCACGCTGGCGCACGCGATCGTCGGGCTGCTGCCGGCCGGGGGACACATCGACGCCGGCAGTGTCCGGTTCGGTGGCCGTGACCTCGCCACCCTGTCGGAGCGGGAGCTGCGTGCCATCCGCGGGGCCCGGATCGGGCTCGTCCCGCAGGACCCCACCGTCTCCCTCAACCCGGTGAAACGGATCGGCGTCCAGGTGGCCGAGGTGCTGCGCATCCACCGGCTGGCCACCCGCCGCTCGGCTCCGCTGGAGGCGGTCGCGCTGCTGGAGCGGGCCGGCCTCGCCGAACCGGAGATCCGTGCCCGGCAGTATCCGCACGAGCTGTCCGGCGGCATGCGGCAGCGGGCGCTGATCGCCATCGCGATCGCGGCGCAGCCCAAGATGATCATTGCTGACGAGCCGACCAGCGCCCTGGACGTCACCGTGCAGCGACTGATCCTCGACCACATCCAGCACCTGGCCGACGAGCTCGGCACCGCCGTCCTGCTCGTCACCCACGACCTCGGTGTCGCCGCGGACCGCGCGCGACGCATCGCGGTGATGTCGCAGGGCCGGATCGTGGAGAGCGGGCCCACGGCCCAGATTCTCGACAGCCCCCGCGACCCCTACACCCAGCGACTGCTGCACAGCGCCCCGAGCCTCGCCCTCATCCGCGCCATACCCCCCGCGCGCACCGCACCTCCCGCGCGCACCGCACCTCCCGCGCGCACCGCACCCCCCGCGCATGCCGTGCCGCGGGCCCGGACGTCACCTTCGGCAGCCGCTGAGCCCTCGGGGGCCGCCGAACGGCCACTCGTCGTGGTCGACAACCTGGTCAAGGAGTTCCCGCTGCCCCGTACGGCCGGCGGCTCCGCCCGGACGCTACGCGCTGTCAGTGACGTCAGCTTCACCGTCAACCGCGGCGAGACGCTGGCCCTGGTCGGTGAGTCGGGTTCGGGCAAGTCCACCACCGCCCGCCTCGTCCTGCGCCTGGTGGATCCGACCGCCGGCCGGATCGTGCTGGACGGTGACGACGTCACGGCCGCCAGGGGGGCGCGGCTGCGGCGGCTGCGCCGGCAGGCCCAGATCATCTACCAGAACCCCTACGCGTCCCTCGACCCGCGGTTCTCGATCAAAGAGGTGATCACTGAACCGTTGCGCGCGTTCGGGGTCGGTGACCGGGCCTCCCGCACCGCCCGGGCCCGGGACCTGCTCGACCGGGTCGCGCTGCCGGCCTCGGTCCTCGAACGCAGGCCCGCCGAGCTCTCCGGTGGGCAGCGGCAGCGGGTCGCGATCGCCCGCGCGCTGGCGCTGGCACCCCAGCTCGTCGTCTGCGACGAGCCCGTCTCCGCGCTGGACGCGTCCGTGCAGGCGCAGGTCCTCGAGCTGCTCGCCGAACTGCAGGCCGACACCGGCGTGGCCTACCTGTTCATCTCGCACGACCTGGCCGTCGTGCGGCAGATCGCCCACCGGGTGGCGGTGATGCGGGCCGGGCAGATCGTGGAGACCGGCCCGACGGACGACCTGTTCACCAGCCCCCGGCACGACTACACCCGCGCGCTGCTGGAGGCGATCCCCAGATGGTCGCAACAGCGTCAGGCCGCTTCGCCCGGTGATGGGAAGCCGACCGGCATCGGTGGTCGCCACACGTGACGGACAACGCCGGGATGGACAACGCCGGGATGGACAACGCCGGGATGGACAACGCCGGGATGGACAACGCCGGGATGGACAACGGCGCGAGGACGCCTACGTCGAATGGCTCACCGGGTTCGACGCACTGCCTTGCCGGGCGTGCCTTGTTGGGCGTGCCTTGTCGGGCGAGGAGGTGATGGAGAGGACCGTCGGTGAAGAAGCCGTCCGGGCGCGGCTGTGCACATGATTTATGCTTGAATTATGAGCTTCAGGCGGATCACTATCAGTGTCCCGGAGGAGATCGCGGCGAAGGCGCAGCGGGCCGCTGACGCCGGCCAGGCGGAGTCGGTGTCGGCCTACTTCGCCGGTCTCGCCGCCGCCGAGCCGGACTGGGCGCAGGCCCAGCAGATCCTGGACCAGATGATCGAAGAGGCCGGCGGGCTGGACGATGCCGCACGTGCCTGGGCGCGATCGGTGCTGGCGGCCGACGATGTTCTCGAAGCCGGTGATGACGCCGGAGACACCCAGGTGGCCGGGGCCGCGTGAGAACGACTGTCCTTGACACGGGCGCGCTCATCGCGCTGGAAC
>NZ_CEVIVD010000008.1:23860-24473 GCF_982290655.1 Protofrankia sp. CiP1_Cm_nod3 | reverse complement strand
ATCGTGACGGCCGGATGCTCGCGCTGGCCGCGGACCTGGTCGGCGCGAGGGTGGCCGCGCATATGCCGGCGGGAGTCCTCGCTCAGGCCTGGCGGGGATCACCGCGTCAACACGCCGTCATGAAACTGGTGCGAACGGGCGCGGTGCGGGTCGAGTCCCTGTCGGAGGAGATCGCTGCCCGGATCGGGCTGCTGCTGGCGGCATCGGGGGCGAGCGATGTCGTCGATGCCCATGTCGTGTTGCTGGCACGGAAGCTTCGGGCCACGGTCGTCACTTCTGATCCGCATGATCTGCGCAAGCTGGATCCCGCGCTCGGCCTTGTCGTGCTCTGACGGCCGATCTCGGACGGTCGATCTCGATCTGGCCCGAGCCTGACATCGCTCTCCTGAAGGAAATTGATCGGAATCGAATGATCAAACAATGCCAGGTGCATCGATGGGAAACAGGCGTTGCCGGTGGCTCACGGTGGTACCTTCGAGAAAGGTCATGAGTGTCGGCGGCGGGCTGTGGCCTCGCTGGCCGGCGAGGTTCACTGGCCGGCGAGGCTCGCCGGCTGGCAGCCTCCCTCGCGGCGGGCGCCCCGAAGACGTGGGGCCGGCTGGGCGTTCCGGTT
>NZ_CEVIVD010000008.1:0-23835 GCF_982290655.1 Protofrankia sp. CiP1_Cm_nod3 | reverse complement strand
CCACGGGCCGGGCGTCGGGCAGGGCCGGCCGGGCATCGATCGGCGGGAAGTATCGGTCGACAGGAGGTGGCGGCGCATGCGGCTGATCCCAGGCCCGTCTGCCGTCCGTATATCCGGGCCACAACGTGGTGTGATCAGTTCGTTTCTGCGCCGGCACATCGATCTGTGCCGTGTCGCCGGCGCGCTCTGTCCACCCTGACCCGAGCCCCGCTGACCTGAGCATTCCTGACATACGCGCTGTCCGCCCGACCTGATCGGGTCCGGCCCGGATCCAGTTCGGGCCCGTCGTACCCGACGATCCGCCGCACGTGACGATCCGCCGCGCCCGACCTGGTCTGTCGCCGCCGGCCCTACCGGCTCCCGCGCGTCGTGACCGGGTGGGCCTGTTCCCGCTCGCGCTGACAGCGCCGCTCGTGTTGACACCGCCGCGCCGCCGGCCCACGGCCGCGCCGGCAGCCGTCTGAAAGGGGTATCGGACGATGAGCAGGCCGATCAAGCAGATCCATCTCGCCGCGCACTTTCCAGGTGTCAACAACACCACCGTGTGGAGCGACCCGGCTGCGGGAAGTCATATCGAGTTCGGCTCTTTCGTCCATTTCGCGCGGACCGCCGAACGCGGAAAGTTCGATTTCCTCTTCCTGGCCGAGGGGCTGCGGCTGCGCGAGCAGAACGGGCTGATCCACGACCTCGACGTGGTGGGCCGCCCGGACACCTTCACGGTGCTGGCCGCGCTCGCCGCGGTCACCGACCGGCTCGGCCTGGCCGGCACGATCAACTCCACGTTCAACGAGCCCTACGAGGTGGCGCGGCAGTTCGCCAGCCTCGATCATCTCTCCGGCGGCCGGGCGGCGTGGAACGTGGTCACCTCCTGGGACGCCTTCACCGGCGAGAACTTCCGCCGCGGCGGCTTCCTGCCCGAGGAGCAGCGTTACGCGCGGGCCAGGACGTTCCTGCGGACGGCCTGGGAGCTGTTCGGCTCCTGGCGCGGCGACGAGATCATCGCCGACAGGGAGACCGGGGTGTTCCTGCGCGACCCGCACCCGGGCAGGTTCACCCACCGTGACGCTCATTTCGACATCGCCGGCCAGTTCAACGTCCCGCGCAGCCCGCAGGGACGTCCCGTCATCTTCCAGGCGGGTGACTCCGACGAGGGGCGGGAGTTCGCCGCCTCGGGCGCGGACGCGATCTTCAGTCGGCACGGCACCCTGGAGGCCGGGCAGGCGTTCTACGCCGACGTCAAGAGACGGCTGGCCCGCTACGGCCGTGCCCGCGACCAGTTGCTGATCCTGCCCGCGGCGACGTTCGTGCTCGGCGACACCGACGCCGAGGCGGCCGAGATCGCATACGAGGTCCGGCGCCAGCAGGTCAGCGGCCAGACCGCGATCCAGTTCCTCGAGCAGCTGTGGAACCGTGACCTCTCCGGCCACAACCCGGATGGGCCGTTGCCCGCCGTCGACCCCGACCCCGGGGAGCACACGGTCGCCCGCGGCCGGGCCAGCGTGCGCATGTTCGGGGACAGGCTGGCCACCGCGAACCAGTGGCGCCAGCTCGCCGAGGCGAAGAACCTCTCCACCCGAGAGCTGATCATCGAGATCACCGGGCGGCAGACGTTCATCGGTTCCCCGGCGACGGTGGCCAGTGCGATCAACGATCTCGTGCAGGCAGATGCCAGCGACGGGTTCATCCTTGTCCCGCACATCACCCCCGGCGGGCTGGACGGTTTCGTCGACACGGTGGTCCCGCTGCTGCAGGAGCGTGGCGTGTTCCGTACCGAGTACGAAGGTATTACCTTGCGCGACCATCTCGGTCTTGCGCCGCTCGTCCCTGCCGTGTCAGGCACGTCCGACGCGTCCGGCGCGTCCCCTGCCGGGCCGGGGCCGGCGGCGAGGGCCGTGTCGTGAAGTTCCTGACCATCACCCTGATCGTGCACGCCCCGGACCCGGTCACCAGGGTGCGGAAGTCGACCGCCGAGCGGTTCCGCGAAGTGATCGACAACGCGCTGCTGGCCGAGGAACTCGGCTTCGACGGCTTCGGGGTCGGCGAACGGCATGAACGGCCGTTCATCTCCTCCTCCCCGCCGGTGGTGCTCAGCCACCTGGCCGCGCTCACCAGCCGGATCCGGCTGTTCACCGCCGTCACCACGCTGAGCCTGCTCGACCCGGTGCGGGCGTACGAGGACTACGCCACCCTCGACCACCTCTCCGGCGGCCGGCTGGAGGTGATCATCGGCAAGGGTAACGGCGCCGCCCAGCGGGAGCTGTTCCACGTCACCCCCGACGACCAGTGGGACCGCAACGCCGAGTCCTACGAGCTCTTCCGCCGGATCTGGCGGGAGGACAAGGTCACCGCCGACCCGCGGTTCCGCCCCGCGCTGCGGGACGCCGAGGTCTGGCCCCGGCCGCTGCAGCAGCCGATCCGGGTCTGGCACGGCAGCGCCACCAGCAAGGAGTCGGTCGACCTGGCCGCCCGCTACGGTGACCCGCTGTTCTCGGCCAACGTCACCAACCCGATCGAGCCGTACGCCGAACTGGTCCAGTACTACCGTGAGCAGTGGGAACACTACGGCCACGACCCGGCGCTGGCGGCGGTCGGTGCCGGCACGGCCGGCTACTACGCGGAACGCAGCTCCCAGGACGCCATCGCCGGCTACCGTCCGGTGTTCGAGGGGTATCTCGCCTTCCAGAAGCGGCTCGGTATGGAACCGGTGTTCCCGACGCTGGAGGACTTCGTCGAGCGCAGCTCCGCGCTGATCGGCAGCCCGCAGCAGGTCATCGAGAAGGTGCACCGCTACCACGAGCGGTTCGGGCACAGCGTGCTGCACCTGCACGCCGACGCCGGCGGCCTCACCGACGCCCAGCACCGCGCCAGCCTGGAGCTGTTCCAGTCCGACATCGCCCCGGTGCTGCGCCGCGAGATCCCGGACCCGCCCTGGCCGTGGGCCCCGGTGCTCGCCGAGCCGTCCCCGTCAGCCCCGCCCTCCTCGTCGTCTCAGCCGTCCTCGCCGTCGCCGTCGTCACCGAACGCATCGTCATCCGCCGCATCGTTACCGACCGTGGACGGACCCGCGCCCGCCGCCGTCTAGGCCGTGTCTATGAGTAAGGAAGCCTGTCATGGTCACGACTCCGCTCGCCGTCCTGGACCTCGTCCCGATCCCCGCCGGATCGACCGCGGCGCAGGCGCTGCGCAACAGCATCGATCTCGCCCAGCGGGCCGAGCGGTTCGGCTACGCCCGGTACTGGTTCGCCGAACACCACCTCAACCCCGGCGTGGCCGGCACCTCGCCGGCGGTCCTGCTGGCGCTGACGGCCGCGGCCACCTCGACGATCCGGCTCGGCTCCGGCGCCGTCCAGCTCGGGCATCGCACCGCGTTGTCGACGGTGGAGGAGTTCGGGCTCATCGACGCCCTGCACCCCGGGCGTCTCGACCTCGGCCTGGGCCGTTCCGGCGGGCGTCCGAACGAGGTGAGGCGTGAGCCGGCCCTGCTCGGCGCCGGCACGGCCGTCGTGGACGGACGCGCGCCCAATGGGCTGCGCATCCCACCCCGGTTCTCCTTCGAGCATCTGCTCAACTCGCCGCGCTTCGAGCTGCAGAAGGGGCTCCTGCAGCTCCCCGGCGCACAGTCACAGAACTACACTGAGCAGATCGGCGATGTCCTTGCCCTGCTGGCCGGCACCTACCGTTCCGCCGAGGGCGAACAGGCTCACGTGGTCCCCGGGGAGGGCGCGCAGGTGCAGGTCTGGATCCTCGGCAGCAGCGGGGGTGAGAGCGCGATCCTCGCGGGGGAGAAGGGGCTGCGGTTCGCCGCGAACTACCACGTCAGCCCGGCCACCGTCCTGGAGGCTGTCGAGGCCTACCGGGCCGCGTTCCAGCCGTCCGGCGAACTTGACCGGCCCTATGTCAGCGTCTCGGCCGATGTCGTCGTGGCCGAGGACACCGCCACCGCGCGGGAGCTGGCCGCCGGTTACGGGCTGTGGGTACGCAGCATCCGCACCACACTGGGGGCCATCCCGTTCCCGGCCCCGCAGGAGGCGCGCCGGCACGTGTGGAGCGACGCCGACCGCGAACTGGTCGCCGACCGTGTCGAGACCCAGTTCGTCGGCTCGCCGGGGCAGGTCGCCGACCAGCTGGAGCAGCTGCGCGACGCCACCGGCGCCGACGAGCTGATCATCACCACGATCACCCACGACCATGCCGACCGGGTCCGCTCCTACCAGCTGCTGGCCCAGGAATGGCAACGCCGTTGAGCCGGGTCCCCGCCAGCCGGCAGGACCCGGACCAGCGGCATCCACTGGACAACCCCGCCCGCTGGTCGCTGACCGGGGCGCACGCGCACCTCGCCGAGCGGCGCGGCAACGTGCTGCGCTACCCGGTCGACGTCTCCCCTTTCGTGGCGCTGCCCGAACAGCCCGACGCCGCCGACTGGAACGACATCGCCGCCCTCGCCGGCCCGGGGGCGCTGGTCCCGCTCGCCGGAGTGCAGGTCCCGCCGCCGCCGGGGTGGGAGGTGGTGGCGCGCGGCTCCGGGGTGCAGCTCGTCGACGGCGGAGTCGCCGCCGCGCCCGACGACGAGGCTGTCCGCCTCCAGCCGTCGGACGTGCCGGACATGCTCGCGCTGACCGCGGCCACCAAGCCCGGCCCGTTCCTGCCCCGCACCATCGAGATGGGCACCTACCTGGGCATCCGCCGCGACGGCGTGCTCGTGGCGATGGCCGGCGAGCGGCTGCACCCACCCGGCTGGACGGAGGTCAGCGCGGTCTGCACCGATCCCGCCTTCCGCGGCCAGGGGCTGGGAGGCCGGTTGGTGCGCGCGGTGGCCGCCGGCATCCGCGAACGCGGCGAAACCCCGTTCCTGCACGCGGCCGCCGACAACACCAACGCGATTCGGCTCTACCTCTCGTTGGGTTTCCGCCTCCGCCGCGAGGCGACCTTCCTTGCCGTCCGCGTCCCCGACCCCCTCCCCGAAAACGCCCCGGTCACCTGACCGGCGCAGCGCTTTCCGGATAAAACCGTTCCCATCCAGCACCGGCGGCCCAGGTCGGCCAGGTGCCGGGCATGAACTGGGCCATGCTCTGTGCCCCGGCGGCGGAGACCGCGCGCGGGTTGAAGCCGGATTCCTGGGCGAGCTGGGCGGTGAGCAGCGCCGGGCTGAGCTATGGACAGCAGTCGTTACCGGCACCGGCCGGGACGATCCAGCCCTGGTAGGTGTCGGCGCGCAGTGGCCCACCGGCAACAGCGAGTTTTGTGCTTTCGCCTATTCTGACGATACGTATCCTTTCTGGTACAAGAGGTGATCTTGGCGTGACGGTGCTGATGCGCACCGGCCATGACACACAGTTCCGCCACCGCCGCGCTGCCACGGACGTCGCTTCCGTTCAGCCGCTGGTGGCGGTCACAGACTGTCATGGGAGCACGGGGGTGACCAGCGTGGCCGCGTTGCTGCAGCCGGCGATCGGCATCGGTGTGGTCGCCGGCTGGCCCCGATATGCGGCCAACCGTGAGTTCGCTGGCCGGCCGCTGGTCCTGGTCCCCCGCGGCACCGTGCAGGCGACGGCGGGAGCCGGGGATGGCTGACGGGCGTCGTTTCTCCACAGGTGTGCGGCTGCTGGCCGCGGCCGGGCTGGTCGCGGTCGGGATCGCCGTCGGACTGCTCCTCGGTGGCCGGGGCGGCTCCCCGACACCGGCGCCGTCCCCGACCGCGGGTACGACCGGCCCGGTCCCGGCAGGCGGCGGGCCGGTGCTCCCGGATCCGGGCCTGCCCGTCCTGGACTTCTCCGACCTGACCTGGCTGGACTTCCACGGTCTCGCCCTGCCGGTCTCGCCGACCGCGGGCCCGCACATCCTGGCCGACGACCGGGCGTCCGGATTCGCGCACACCCCGCTGGGCGCGGCCCTCGCCGCGATCCACATCGCTGTTCGTACGGACGCCGCTGTCGGCGCCTACATCTTCGAACCCACCATCGCCGACCAGACCACCGGCGTTGACCAGCCCGCCCTGCTGGAACAGACCCGGATGACCGCGGCGCAGCAGGCCGTCCCTGCCCGGCTGAGCGGACGGTTCTCCGGCCAGGGCTACCGCTATGTCGGGGTCCGGTTCGACGCGGTCACTCCCGACCGGGTCGTGCTGTATCTGGCCACCGGCGCCGAGGACGCCACTGGCATCACGGTGTACGCCGCCGGACGTGTCGAGCTGCGCTGGGAACGGGAGGACTGGCGGGTCGTAGCCCCACCCGGCGGCAGTTGGTCCACCGTTACCGGCCGGGTCGCCTCCACCGCCGGCTTCCAGATGTTCCCTCGGAGGTAGGAGCCCGTGGCCTTTCCCGATTTGCATAATCCGTTGCGATACACCCAGTTCGGCCCCGCCACCGAGTTGGGCGGCGCCATTGTCAAGGCCGGCGCTGGCAAGGCTGTCGAGAAGGTCAGTGACAGTACGTTGAGTTCGTTGGAGGACACGCTGGCCAAGGGGCTGGCGTGGATGGTGGACACCACCTCGACCTGGTGGGTCAAGGCCCCCTCCATCCGGGTGCAGCAGCCGGTCGCGCCCGGTACGGACCCGGCGAGCGCGCCCCCGATCGAGGTGGTCGCCACGATCCGGGGCTGGATGTGGCCCATCGTGATCACGGTGGCGTTGTGTGGGCTGACTGCGTCCGGGACAACCCGATGACATCGGATATTTCTTTGTGATTGTGGCTATGCCTCGATGGAGGGAACGGGATCCGGTTCCAGGCGGATCGGGTTGCTCCAGGCGCGTCCTCCGGTCCTGTCCTCGACGGTGACCCGGCAGTATCCGCACTGTTCGAACATCGCGACGGGCAGGGAGCCCTTCGTCAGCGATTCTCCCTCGATCACCTGTGCGCCCGGAGCGCCTCCGGTGACCAGTATTTTGCGCACCGGTGAGCAGCTCACCGTGACCATGCCGTCGTGGAACTGGATGTCGTGTAGGTCGGGTCCGGTGCTCGAGTAGTAGTGGCCGGCCTTGAGGGCCGCGAGGAGCGCTTCCGGGGTGAGGGTGTCGGCGCGTACCTGGACCCAGGCCGCACAGCCCGGCGGGTCCTGGGGCTGGAAGTGCGCGTCGTCGGCGGCGTAGGCGCCAAGCCGGTGCCCCCGGTTGAGCAGGATGTCGGTCAGATGCCAACTGTCGCCCCGGTCCTCGCGGGCCGAGAGTGCGTTGTAGACCTCGACCGCGTGGGCCGCGTCCAGGCTTTCGGCGTCGGCGAGGGTGAGCAGCGAAGCCGCGGGGTGGGCCATGCCGATGAACGCGCCCGCGGCCCGGGCCCGGCGGGCCAGGTGCGGTCCGCTCTCGCCGGGCTCGGGAGGTGGGAAGCCGAGTGGCACCCCCACGGCGACGATGTGCCACTCCGAGGAGAACTCGGTGCGCGGGGCATGCAGCTCCGCGCCCAACAGTGTGGTGAATCCGGGGGTGCGCAACGGCCGGGTGTCTGTCAGCGGGAATCCGTACCTGGCCCGGAAGTGATCGGTGATGGCCAGGAAGTCATAGCCGGCCTCCCGGTAGCGGCGCCCGATCTCCGCCGGCGGCAGTGCCCCGTCGGACCGGTCCGAGTGGGTGTGGAGATTGCCCCGCCAGAAGCGGCCGGGCCGGTGGAACGGCAGGTCGATCACGGGTACTCCCTGGACTACGGGCAACTGGTCGTTTGCCGAGACTCCGCCCCCAGGCTGCCGTCAGGCCGTACAGGCTGGGCCGTCTGCGGCTTGGGTGGGGCGTGGCCGGACGATCCTGCCGCATCCGCGTCCAATCTTATCCATTTTTGCCCGTATTCGCGAATCCGGTGGGTCGCTGGCAGGTATTGCCCACTTGACTGGTTGGGATGGTCATGGTGCCGTTGGTGGTGTGTGGAGAACAGTTCTCCTGGTCGCTCGGATACACATCGACCTCATGCGGATGATCTGCGGGCGCTGTTACCGCGGCTGATCGGCTGCCGCCTGTACGGCCCCGTCTGCGCAGGCCCGGCGGTTCACCGTCTGCAAGCACCGCGCGTTCCACCGTCTCCCCTGTGCCTCTCGCCGCACCCGAGTCACATGGTCATTTACGCAGGCCGCCGCCGGACACGGGGGTTCGTGGCACAGGTCCTGATCCGCTGCGCTTCACCCACCCTTCCACAAAGGACGCCGACCCTCGTGAGAAAATCGCCGACCCGGACAATGCCGGTTCAGACGACAGCGCCGGTTCAGACGACAGCGCCGGTTCAGCCGACAGCGCCGGTCCAGCCGGCCAAGCCGATTCAGACGACCGGAACAGCCGGGATGGCGGCGGCGTCCGCCGAACATCCGGTGCGGGCGCTGCTGACCCGACGCGGCCTGCTGGCCGGTACCGGCGCCGGTGGGCTTGCCGCGCTCCTCGCGGCGTGCGGCGGTTCGACGGGTGACGCGGACGCCGCCGACTCCTCGGCGTCCTCGACCGCGGGCGGGAAGCGGGGAGGCACCGTCACCCTGAGCGCTCCGCCGCCGCCGACCGCGCTGGATCCGGTGACGATGTACGACGGCACCGCGATCGCCCTGGTCCAGCTCGTCGCCGACTACCTGATCTGGCTGGACTCCGACTTCCAGCTGCAACCCCGGCTGGCGACCGCGTGGACGTCGTCGGAGGCGGGCCGGACCTGGTCGTTCACCATCCGTCAGGGAGTCCTCTTCTCCGACGGCACACCTTTGGACGCGGCCACGGTGAAGGCGTCGTTCGACCGTCTGCTCGATCCCGCGAACAAGTCCGCGGCGCTGTCGGCGTTCGACACGGTGCTCAAGGCCGGCGGTGTCTCGCTGGCGGGCTCCGACACGGTCGTGTTCCGCCTCGAGCGGCCGTTCTCGGAGTTTCCCTATCTGGTGTCCGCCGGCAACTACAACGCGCTCATCCTGAAGCCGGACTACCAGGTGGGCACGTTCGCCCAGAAGGCGATCGGCACAGGCCCGTTCCTGCTGAACTCCTATGACAGCGGCACGGGCGCGTCGTTCACCCGTAACCCGAGGTACTGGGATTCCGGGAAGCCGTATCTCGACGGCGTCCGGGTGGCTTTCTACAAGGACGAGCAGGCCGATCTGCTCGCGTTGCAGAGCGGTGCCGTCGACGGGCAGATCCTGTCGGATGCCAGCCTGGTGGGCCCGGTCGCGGGCGGCGGCTCCATCGCCGTCGACAAGGTGAACAGCACCGGCCTGACCGCGTTCACGCTGCGCGTCGACAGGCCGCCGTTCACGCGGAAGGAGGTCCGCCAGGCGGTCGCGTACGCCCTGGACCGGCCGGGGGTGCTGACCAGCGTGCGCGACGGGGCCGGTGTCCTGGGCAACGACCATCTCTTCGCGCCCTCGTTCGCCAGCGCGCCGACCGATCTCCAGCAGCGCGCCAGGGACGAGGCGAAGGTCAGGTCGCTGCTGGCCGCCGCGGGCGTGGACAACCTGCGTTTCACCCTCAGCTTCGACCCGCCGAACAGGTCCTACGCGCTGGTCATCCAGGACCAGCTCAAACAGGTCGGCATCACCGTGGACCTCGACCAGCAGACCTCCGGGGCGTTCTACGGGGGCGACCAGACCACCGACACCCCGTGGCTGTTCACAACCGCGAACCTTGTCGGCTGGGCGGGCCGGCCCACGGCGAGCCAGTTCATCATCCCGATGGTGAAGAGCCAGGGGGTGTGGAACGGCTCCAAATACGCCAACCCGGCCGTGGACGCGGCGGCCACCGCCTACGACGCGGCCACCGACCCGGCCGAACGGAAGAAACAGGCGGAAATCATCGCGCGGGCGCTCAACGAGGACGTGCCGGTCATCGTCAGCGTGTGGAACGGCGCGGTCCGCGCCTACCGGACCGACCGGATCAGGGGGCTGCGGGCGCACCCGTCGGCGTTCCTGGACCTGACGACCGTGACCAGGGCCTGATCGGGTGTGGCGCGTTTCCTGGTCAGACGGCTGCTGACGATCCCGGTCACGCTGCTGGCGGTCAGCCTGCTGGTGTTCGTCGCGACCGAGCTGATCCCCGGCGACGTCGCCCGGGTCGTGCTCGGCCCGGAAGCGAGCCAGGCCTCCGTGGACGCGCTGCGCCACCAGCTGCGGCTGGACCAGCCGCTGCCCAGCCGGTACCTGCACTGGCTGGGCGGGTTCGTCACCGGTGACTGGGGACAGTCCTACACGCTCGGGGTGGCGGTCCGGCCACTGACGATGGGCCGGCTGGGCCAGAGCCTGCTGCTGGCCCTGCTCGCCTTCGCGCTGCTCGTGCCGTTCGCGCTGGCGCTCGGCCTCGCCGCGGGGCTGCGGGAGGGGCGCCCGCTCGACCGGGTTCTCAGCGTGACCGGCCTGAGCCTCGGGGCCACACCGGAGTTCGTCACCGGGGTCGTGCTGCTGGTGGTCTTCAGCGTCCAGCTGCACTGGCTGCCCTCCTCGGCCCAGGCGCCCCCGGGAGCGGGGCTGGCGACCCGGGTGGAACATCTGCTGCTGCCGGCGATCTCGCTGGTCCTGCTGTGTGCCGGCTACGTCGCCCGGCACGTGCGGGCCAGCACCGCCGCTACGCTGTCCAGCCCGTTCATCCGGGCGATGCGGGTGCGCGGCCTGCCCGAGGGGCAGCTCGTGCGCAGGCACGTGCTGCGCAACTGCCTGGTCCCGGCGACGAGCGCGCTCGCCGTCCAGCTGCAGTTCCTGCTCGCCGGGCTGGTCACCGTCGAGCTGCTGTTCGGCTACCAGGGCATCGGCGACCTGCTGCTGACGTCCGCGACCAGCAAGGACGTGCCGACCCTGCAGGCCACCGCGATCGTCCTCGGCGCGGTGGGCATGCTCGTCTACGTCGTCGCGGACGTCGTGTACGCGCTGCTCGACCCGCGGATCCGGGTCGGGAAGGTGGCTCACCAGTGAGCCAGGCGAGCCCGGTGGGCCAGGTGAGCCCTGGGATCCCAGGAGGCGCAGGGAGTCCAGGGAGCGTCGTCGACGCCGGGGCGCCGTCGGTCGCCGCCGTGGCCCGCGGGCCACGGGTCGTCCGGCGGCTGGTGCGCCGGCCGTCGTTCGTGGCGGGCGCGGTCCTGCTCCTCGGATGGGCCGTCGTCGCGGCGTTCTGGCCGCATCTCGTCCCCGCCGACCCGATGACCCAGCATCCGGCCGAGCGGTTCCGTCCGCCGGGCTGGGGCCACCTGTTCGGCACCGACCAGTTCGGACGGGACGTGCTGGCGCGGGTGCTGGCCGGTGCCCGTCCCGTGCTGGAGGTCGCTCCGCTGGCGGCCGCGGCCGGGGTGGCCGCCGGCAGCCTGCTCGGGCTGGTGTGCGGCGTCCGGCGGGGCCTGCTGGACGAGATCGTCATGCGGGTCGTCGACGCGCTCGCGGTCTTCCCGAGCCTGGTCGGGGTGGTGGTCGTGGCGGCGCTGGTGGGCAGGTCCACCACCGCCCTGATCGTCGTTATTGGAGTGTTCTTCGTGCCGATTGTTACTCGCAGTGTGCGGGCTGCGGCGCTGGTCGAGCGGGAGAAGCCCTATGTCGAGGCGGCGCGGCTGCGCGGTGAGCCGTTCCCGTCCCTGCTGGGCCGCGAGGTGCTACCCAACGTCGCCGGAACCGTGCTGGTGGAGGCGACGTCCCGGCTCGGTGACGCGGTCTTCGCCGCCGCGACCCTGTCGTTCCTCGGGCTCGGCCAGCCGCCGGGCTCCCCGGAGTGGGGCGCCTCCGTGGCGGACAGCCGGGTCTTCCTCCAGCACGCCTGGTGGACGGTGCTCTTCCCGGCGCTCGCCGTCGCAAGCCTCGTCATCGGCGTCGCCCTGGTCGCGGACAACCTGCGGGAACAGGTGGCGGCGCGGTGAACGGGCCGATGGTCGGCGGCGCGGTGAGCGGGCTGGCGGTCGGTGGCGCGGTCGGCGGCACACCGGCGGGCGTGACCGGGCCGGGCACGCCCGGGGGGCTCGTCGTCGACGGGCTGAGCGTGAGCTACCCGGCGTCGGGCGCGCGGGTGGCCGCCGTGGACGGCGTGAGCCTGCGGGTGCGTCCCGGTGAAAGCTACGGGCTGGTGGGGGAGTCCGGATCCGGCAAGAGCACCCTGGCGGCGGCGCTGGCCGGTGTCCTGCCCGACGGCGGCCGGGTCGAGCACGGCAGCATCCACCTGGACGGCGTCGACGTCGGCGGCCTGCCGGAACGGGACCGGCGCCGGTGGCGGGCGACCGCGTTCGCCATGGTCCACCAGGGTGCCACCAGCAGCCTGGACCCGACGGCCCGCGTCGGCGCGCAGGTGGCCGAGGCCTGCCGGTTGCAGGGGCTGTCGCGTGCCGCGGCCCGCCTGCGGGCGCTGGAGCTGCTGGCGGCGGTGCGCCTGCCCGAGCCGGCCGTGATCGCGCGGCGATGGCCGCACCAGCTGTCGGGCGGGCAGCAGCAGCGGGTTGGCATCGCGGCGGCGCTCGCGTCGCGTCCGCGGCTGCTCGTCCTCGACGAGCCGACCACCGGCCTGGACGCGGCGGTGGCACGCGAGATCCTCGACCTCCTGCAGGCGTTGCGGCGGGAGATCAATGCCGCCGTCGTGCTCATCAGCCACGACCTCGCGCTTGTCGCCCGCCGCTGCGACCGGATGGGGGTCCTCTACGCGGGACGCCTGGTCGAGGAGGGCCGGGCGGCCGAGCTGCTCACCGCGCCGCGGCATCCCTACACCGCCGGCCTGGTCGCGGCGGCCCCCGTGGTCGGGGTCACCCGCCGGGAGCGCAGGCTGCTGGCGGTGCCGGGCCAGCCGCCGGCCCCCAGCGAACGTCCGGGCGGCTGCGCGTTCGCGGACCGCTGCGCGCTCGTCGACCAGACCTGCCGCACCCGGGAGCCGTCGCTCGTCCCCGTCCCCGCCGTCCCCGCCGTCCCTGCTCTCCCTGCTCTCCCTGCCGTCCCCGCCGTCGCTGCCTCCGCTACCGGAGTCCCGCCGGACGGGCTCCCGGAGCGGCGGTTGGACGTGCGCCCGGACGGGCACCTGGTGCGCTGCCACCACAGTGGCCGCGGCCCGACGCCGCGTCTTCCCGAGCAGACCACTGAAGTGGACCGCGCGGGCCCGGGGCTGCGGCCGGGGCTGCTGTCCGTGCGGGGGCTCTCCCGCGGCTACGGCCGGACGCCGGTGCTGGACGGGATCGACCTCGACATCGCCTACGGCGAGGTGCTCGGCCTCGTCGGCGAATCCGGCAGCGGCAAGAGCACCCTCGCCCGGGCGCTGGTGGGTCTCGGGCCCGATGGCCCGGGGGAGCTCCGGCTCGCCGGACACCTCCTGCCGTCCCGGCTGTCACGTCGGTCCGCCGAAGACCGCCGCCGGGTGCAGATGGTCTTCCAGGATCCCGACACCACCCTCAACCCGCGACACTCCGTGTCCACCGTGCTGCGCCGGGCGTTGGTGACGCTGCGCGGATCGGGTACGGTCACCGACCTTGCCGGCCGGGTCCAGCTCGGCCCTCGCCTCCTGCCGCTGCGGACCGCCCGGCTGTCCGGCGGGCAGAAACAGCGGGTGGCCATCGGCCGGGCCTTCGCCGGCGAACCCGAACTGGTCGTCTGCGACGAACCGGTGTCAGCGCTGGACGTGAGCGTCCAGGCCGCTGTGCTGGAGCTGCTGGCGGCCGCGCGGGACACCGGCGGCGTCTCCTACCTGTTCATCTCCCACGACCTGGCCGTCGTGGGCTACCTGGCGGACCGGTTGGCCGTCCTGTACCAGGGGCAGATTGTCGAGGTCGGTCCCACCTCCGCCGTGCTGTCCGGCCCGCACCATCCGTACACCGACAGCCTGACCGGGGACGGTGTGCCGGGCCAGGTGTCTGGCCGTCCGGATTCGGTGGGGCGGGCCGGCTGCCGGTTCGCCTGGACCTGCCCCCACCGGCTGGACGGCCTGTGTGATCGGGTGGCTCCTCCCGTCCGGCTGCTGTCCGGGCCGGTCGGAGCGCCTGCGCACACGGTGCGTTGCCACCTCGAGCCGTCTGATCTGCCCAGGGCTGCGTCGACACCGCTCGCCGGGTCAGGTACGCGGGTTACGCGGGTACTGCCAGCCGCGGCAGGAGAGAGCGTGACGTCCGGACGCCCTGTCGCCGCGGAGACGTCGGCGAGCCCGGCCGGCACCGGCACCGGCACAACGACATCGACAAACGGAAAGGGAGTCCGAACATGAGCGGCACGACATCGACCGGAACATCAACCGGCTCCATCGCGACCGAGACAGGTGAGCGGGATCCTTTCTCGCTGCGGCCGCGCGACCTGCGCCCCGTGCGGACCGAGCCGAACGGCCGGCGGATCCGGGTGCTCTTCAACGGGCAGGTGATCGCGGACAGCACCCGGACGCTGTACGTCTTCGAGACCGGGCACCTGCCGGTGTACTACTTCCCGCGCGCGGACGTCCGGTTCGACCTGCTCACCCCCACCGACCACCACACGCGCTGCCCGCGCAAGGGCGACGCGTCCTACTTCACCATCACCGTCGGTGATCGGAGTGCTGAGAACGCGGTCTGGGCCTACCCGGATCCGATCCCCGAGGCGGCCGAGCTCGCCGACCATGTCGCCTTCTACTGGGACAGGGCCGATGCCTGGTACGAGGAGGACGAGGAGGTCTTCGTCCACCCCCGCGACCCCTACAAGCGTGTCGACGCGCTGCCCTCGTCGCGGCACGTCGAGGTCCGTGTCGGCGGCGAGCTGTTGGCCGACACCCACCATCCGACCCTGCTCTTCGAGACCGGGCTGCCGATCCGTTACTACCTGCCCAAGCTCGACGTGCGATGGGACCGGCTGACACCGGCACCGACCCGCACCCGCTGCCCGTACAAGGGCGAAGCGCGGTACTGGTCTCACGAGAGACCGGACGGTACGCGGATCGACGACATCGCGTGGAGCTACGCCGAATCCATTCCAGAGATCCCGAAGATCGCTGGTCTTGTCGCGTTCTTCAACGAGCGGGTCGACCTGACCGTAGACGGTGTCCGCCAGCCGCGCCCCAGCACGCCCTGGTCCTGACCGGCGTATCGGCCTCGTACTTCACATATCTGTCCGCATCTGCCCGTATCTGTTGTTATTCATCCCACGGTCCGTTCGCGCCTCGCCCTGACAATTCGCTCCCGATCTCGACATCCCGGCACCGCAATCCCCGAGACATCCCCGGAGGGACATCCGCCATGAGCGACACGATTCCCGTCATCGACTTTCAGGCGGCCCTCGCCGAGGACGCCCCCGCCGGCCTGCTGCGGCGGATCCGCGACGCGGCCGAGAGCATCGGACTGATCCAGGTGGTCAACCACGGCGTCCCGCAGGACCTGATCGAGGACTTCGAGCGGCGGATCGGGCGCATCCTGCGGCTGCCCCGCGCCGAGAAGGCCACGCTCGCCAGCCCCACCGGGCATCCCTACCGCGGCTGGCGCCAGTGGCCCGACGACTTCGGCCGCCTGGAGCTCGAGCGGTACTCGATCGCCCAGTTCGACAACCCGGCCGATGCCGCCGCTGCCGGGGTCAGCCGGCGGTGGCTCGGGCTCTACGAGCACGCCAACGTCTGGCCACCGCAGGACCCCGGCCTGCGCGAGGTCACCTTCGCCTACATCGACGCGGCCGTCGGCCTGGCCCGGCGGGCGCTGGGCCTGTACGAGCGGATCCTCGGCCTGCCCGCCGGCGGCTTCCCGCACGACGAGCCCCACTACACCAGCTTTGTCGTCAACGACTACCCGACCTGGACCTACCCGGACACCGCCTCCGACGAGGACAAACTCCTGCTGCTGGAGCACACGGACACCTCGGCCGTGACGATCCTGCACCAGAGCGGCGACTACACCGGGCTGCAGGTGCAGCTACCCGACGGAAGGTGGATCCCGGTGCCTGCCGTGCCCGGCGCGCTGCAGGTGTTCTCGGGGACGATCCTCACCCGCTGGACCAACGGCCGGCTACGTCCCGTCCGCCACCGGGTCGTGGCCGGCGGCACGGTGACCCGACGGTCCATCGGGATCTTCTACCATCCGAGCCTCGACACCGTGCTCGAGCCGCTGCCGGCCTTCGCCGGCGCGGACGGCACCGGCTTCGAACCGGCGGTGCTGGGCGAGCTCACCGAGAACGGGGTCGAGGACTACCTCAGGACCTACGGCCGTCCCGATCAGATAGCGGCCTGGCGGGAGGGCCGGCCGTACGTCTCCGAGCTGGCGGAAACCTCGGCCGGACGCTGAACCGCCCAGCGGGAGGGGCGAACGGATCCGATGATGCGTGTTTCCTGGCCTGTCGGGCCAACGACCTTCCGCCTGTCATGCAACGTCGCGTGGCTAGAATCGCAACAGCTTGTGCGGAGGATATGGACGTTTTCATGATGGTGGGCGGTAGTTGGTGCCGTCCGGGGGTGAACGCCGAGCCGTGATCGTCGATCGTGCGCGGATAGGCGCCGCGCTGCCCGCCTACGAGCTGGGCACCCAGCTCGGTACCGGCGCGTTCGGGCTGGTGATCGAGGGCCGGCACCGCCGGCTGGAGCGGCCCGTGGCCATCAAGGTGCTGGCCGCGGCCCAGGAGGGCGCGGGCACCGATTTCGCCGCCGAGGCGCGGCTGCTCGCCGGTATCGACCACCCGCATGTGGTCCGGGTCTACGACTACGTCGAGACCGTGGACCTGCATCTGATCATCATGGAGCTGCTGGGCGGGGGGACGCTGACCCGCCGCCGGGTGGGCCTGCCGCCCGAGGACGCCTGCGCGGCCGGGCTGGCCGTGGCCACGGCGTTGTCCTGCGCGCACGGCCAGGGGATGCTGCACCGCGACATCAAGACCGACAACATGCTCTTCGACACCACGGGCCTGCTGAAGGTCACCGACTTCGGGATCGCGAAGATCGTCGAAGGGACGGCGGCCACCGCCAGCGCGCTCGTGGGCACCCCCGCCTACATGGCCCCCGAGCAGATCACCGGTGGCCGGCTGGGCCCGGCCACCGACCTGTACGCGCTGGGGGTCGTGCTCTACCACCTGCTGACCGGCGCGGCGCCGTTCGACCCGAAGCTGCCGGTGCGCGCGCTGTGGCAGCAGCACCTCGACGTCGTCCCAGCGTCGCCGACAGGGGTGCCCGCCCCGGTCGCGGAGGTCGTCCTGCGCGCCCTGGCCAAGGATCCGGCCGCCCGCCAGCCCTCCGCCCACGCCTTCGCCCTCGAGCTGGCCCATGCCGCCGCCGACGCCTACGGCCCGGGCTGGACCACCCGCTCCAGCATCCGGCTGCGCCTCGACGACGACATCCGTCAGGCCGCCGGCCACGTGCCGGCACCCGGCGAGCGGGTGCCGCCGACGGCCAGGTATGTACCCACAGCGCCACCGCCACCGGCTGACGCCTTCAGGCCCGCGGGGCCGCCGCCACCGGCAGGTGCCTTCAGGCCCGCGGCGGCCCCGCCACCGGCAGGTGCTTCCGACAAGGCAGACGCTTTCAGGCCCGCGACGCCACCGCCGGCGGCAGATGTCCTCAACAAGCAGGAGACACCCGCGTACCAGGCCCGTGGCCACGAGCCGCGCCTGAGAGCCGGCCGTGGCGCCGATACCGGCGCGGACAGCACAGGTATCGGCGCCGGCTATGGCGCGCAGGGCACGCAGCCGCCCTGGCCGCACCAGGCACAGCCGCCATTGCCAGGCACGTTGCCCTTCCAGCCGCCGGCCGTACCCCCTGGTGATGGCGACCGGGGCCGTAGGCCTCGGCGCCGGCTGCGGTGGGCGGTCGTGACCGCTTTCCTGCTGGCCGCCGTCATCGCCGCGGTCGTTTCCCTGGCCACCCTCACCGGCACCGGTGACGGCGAAGCCTCGCTGGCGAGCGCAGGGGCGGCCGGCTCGCGCGGCCCGATTGTTTCGCCGTCCTCACCAGGATCGTCTGCTTCGTCGTCATCGAGAGGCTCATCGGATTCGTCCGCCTCATCCGCATCATCACCTTTGCCGGTTTCATCGGTTTCGGGCGACGCCGTTTCTGGAGCCGCCGGAGGCGCCAGTCCGTCGGCGCTCTCCGGGACGAGGCCATGGTCCGAGGCGACCGCGGTGCTGACCGCGACGGACGGCGTGGCCACCTCGGTACGGGCCGAAACACTGTCCTACTGCATCTCCGTGGGGCACGGCATCACGCTGTCCAGCGGCCAGGACATCCCGTTCGAGAAAATGAGAAGCATAGAGGTGCTGCGCTCGGACGAGCAGTTCACCCCGAACGGCAAGGCCGACCTGGTCGTCACCCTGCTCACCGGCCAGACGGCGCGGGGTGGCATCGGAACCGGCTGCGATTTCTTCGGCACCAACGACCTGGGCCGTTTCAGCATCTACCCGAACCGCCTGAAGCGAATAGACTTCCAGCGATAGAATCCCGGCCGGGCCGTGGACGCTGTCCGCGGGCTTCCGTACGGGCACGATCCGGACGAGTTCGTCGTTCGGTACGTTTTTCGGCCCGGCTGGCGTACATGGCAACAAACATACGGCGATCTTTTTCGCAGCCTGTCAACGAATGTCGTCACCGGCGTGGCCGCTGATGATTAGCTGACCGTTGCTCCGTGTGTGTCCGGCGGCGGGCGGACGTTGCCCGCGCGATCCGGGGCCGGCCGGGTACGGCTTCGGGGCGGTCGCGATCTTCCTGTGTCCGGTGTCCTGTGCTGCCGCGTCGGGCCGCCGTGTCCGCTGGGCCGGTAACGTTGTACTGGTCATGACCGTGTCCCTCGACGGCCATCCGTGGCCGAGCTCCGGCAGCCGCCGTACGTCTCGGCAGTCCGACCTGTTCGACCGGCTCGTCGAGATTTTCCTGCGTGAGGGGTTCGCGCACTTCACACTTGCTGATCTTGCCGCGCGGCTGCGCTGCTCGAAGTCGAGCCTTTACACGCTGGCGCACAGCAAGGAGCAGCTTGCCGTCGCGGTCGTCGTCCACTTCTTCCGTGCCGCCGCGGCCGAGGTGGAGCGGCGGGTGGCCGAGGTCGTGGATCCGGGTGCGCGGGTCGGCGCTTATCTGGCGGCCGTGGCGGAGGAGCTGAAGCCGGCGTCCGAGGCCTTCCGGCGGGATCTCGCAGCCTTCCCGCCGGCCCGCGACGTCTACGAGCTCAACACGCGGGTCGCGGCGGCGCGGATTCGTACGCTCGTCGCCGAAGGGGTGGCCGGCGGGGCTTTCCGTGATGTGCACGCGTCCTTTGTCGGGCATGTCGCGACCCTTGCGATGGTCGCCATTCAGCAGGGCGAGATCGCGGGTGTCACCGGCCTCTCCGATGCCGACGCCTACGCCGAGCTGGCGAAACTGCTGCTGCACGGGATCGTCCAGGACGCGGATACGGACGCGGATGCGGACGCCGCCGAACAGCCTTGCCTGACCGAACGGCCAGCGGCCTGCCCGGCTGACTGACGGTGTGAACGGAGTGGCGGCCCGCCGGGGCGCGCGTGCCGGGCCGGGGCGAGGAGCTGTCAGGAGCAGGCGAGGTGCCGGCTGATGACCAGCCGCTGGATCTGGTTGGTGCCTTCGAAGATCTGCATGACCTTGGCTTCGCGCATGTACCGTTCGACCGGATAGTCGTGGGTGTAGCCGGCACCGCCGAACACCTGGACGGCGTCCTCGGTGACTTTCATGGCGGCGTCGGTGGCGACCAGTTTGGCGATGCTGGCCTGGCGGGAGAACGGCAGCCCAGCGTCGCGGCGGCGGGCGGCGGCGAGCGTGGTGGCGCGTGCCGACTCCACGGCGGCGGCCATGTCGGCGAGCAGGAAACCGAGCCCCTGGTGCTCGATGATCGGTTTGCCGAAGCTCGTGCGCTGCCGGGCGTAGGCGACCGCGTCGTCGAGGGCGCGCTGGGCCAGGCCGACGGCGGTGGCGGCGATCCCGAGACGGCCGGAGTCCAGCGCGGACAGGGCGATCGACAGCCCCTGCCCGGGCTGTCCGACCAGCCGGTCGGCGGGCAGCCGGACGTCGGAGAAGTTCACGATGGCGGTGGGGGAGCCCCGCAGCCCCATCTTCCGCTCCGGCGGCTGGGCGGTCAGGCCGTCGCTCGTGGCGTCGGCGACGAAGCAGGAGATGCCGCCGGAGCGGTCGTCGGAGGTGCGGGCGAAGACGGTGTAGAAGTCCGCCGCCCCGCCGTGGGTGACCCACGCCTTGGTCCCGGTCAGCAGGAAGCCGCCGTCCGTGGTGGCGGCCGCGCGGGTGCGCATCGCGCTCGGGTCCGAGCCGGCGTGCGTCTCGGACAGGCAGTAGGCGCCCAGCAGGTCGCCATCGAGCAGCCGCGGGAGCAGGGTCGCGCGTTGTTCCGGGCTGCCGGCGATGGCCAGCGGGTAGCAGGACAGCGCGTGCACACTGACGCCGACGGCGACCGCCGCCCACCGGTAGGCGATCTCCTCCAGGACCTGCAGGTACACTTCGAACGGCTGGCCGCCGCCGCCGGCCTCCTCGGGGTAGGGCAGGCTGAGCAGCCCGGCCCGGCCCAGGACGGTGAACGCGTCGCGAGGGAACCGGCCGGCCTCCTCCCACTCGGCCACCCGCGGCTCGAGCTCCTTCTCCGCGATCGTGCTGGCGAGTTCGACCAGTTCGCGCGCCTCGTCCGAGGGCAGCTGACGTTCCGCGGGCATCCGGGCCTCCTGACGACTCGGAGAGTCGATACTCGAAGTCGTACCAGAGTACTGCTTCATTCCTTTTCGGCAGGTGGGCCCGGCTGCCGTGGACTGTCTCCGCCGTCGACGTAGCCGTAGGAGACCGAACCGGAAGCAGCGGCTTCCGCGATCATCTGCTCGGTGCCGGGGCCCGCCGGGGCCCCGCTGTCGATCATCAGGTGGGCGTCCGTCCAGCGGTCGTTCGAGCGGTCGTTCGGCGGATGAATCAACGGCGCCGGTGCCGACGGGGCCGCTCCGGCGTTCTTGCCGTGTGGATGATGCCGGTGCCGCCATGCCATAACACCCACCGCCGCTGACCTGCGGCTACATGTTGCTTTCGTCCGAGTTCTCCAATTCGGGCGTTGTTCTGCGCCGCGTCCCATAAAATCACATGGTTCGCTGTCACGCTCGTCGATGCGAGAAAGGTCAGGATCAGGTGTGGGGGAACTCGCCATTGTCACCGGCGCTTCGCTGGATTCGTCAGGTATCTCTGGGGTGAATTATATCGACCAGGCAGGTGACCGGCATTATGCGTCGTCGGATCCGGTGGCCCGTGGTGCGCACGACAGTCTGCGGCGGACGCCGGTCACCGCGAAGCGACTGACTTCCAACGGGCTGTCGATCCCTTTCGACAGCGATCGTTTCGCGTTGCTGCGTGACAGCACCCCGCTGCTGTCCAATCCGGTTGCGCTCCGGCGCCGGTTCCACGAGGACGGCTATCTGCACCTGCGCGGCGCGCTCGATCCGGACGAGGTCCGCGCGCTGCGGGCCGGCTATTTCTCCCGGTTCGACCCGGTCTACCTGAAGCCCGGGACCGAGCCGGTTCACGGTGTTTTCTCCGGGCAGCTGCCGCCGGGCCTTCCGCCGCACGGCTGGCCGGGCCATCCGGCCCACAGCTTCGTCCGTTCAGCCGCTTTCAGCCGGTTCATAAAGAACCCGCAGCTGCTGCGCCTGGCCGAGACACTGCTGGAGGCCCCCGCGGTTCTGCTGCCGCGGCATATTGTCCGGCATTTCCACCGTGGGTCGCTCACCGCGACCCGCGCCCATGCGGACTTCGACTACCTCGACGCGGGCTCCGACCGCCTGGTGACGATGTGGATACCGTTGGGTGACTGCTCGGTCGAGACCGGCGGCATGGTCTACCTGGAGGGGTCGCACCGGCTCAGCCGCGAGAAGCTGGCGCCCCTGCGTGCGGTGACGGACCGCCCGGGCGATCCCCGGCCGATCAGCCACGACCTCTTCTGGGTCTCCAGCCAGCTGGGCCTGCGATGGATGCACGTCGTCAGCAGGGCCGGCGACATCACCCTGCACAACTCGCACCTCATCCACGCGTCCCTGGACGTCACAGGGGACGTGATGCGGCTGTCCACCGATCTGCGCTTCGCCCGCCGTGGCGACACCATTGACCACCGCTGGACGATCCCCTGGTCGGGCGACGACGGGAACTGAGAGCTCGGCATCCTCCCCCGTGCCGCTCCAGGCGCGGTGGCGCTGCTACAGCGGTCACGAAGCGGCTTAAGGACCGGTACGCGGGCCACCGCGCGGCGGCGTCGGGACCATGGCGAACAGCGATGCTCTACAGCGATGCTCTCACCGGCCCGGGCCCGAGCGTCGGAACAGCGGCCGGCGGCGTATCCGGAGCGGGAATATCCAGCGTGGAGCGCGATTCCACCAGAAGTGCGGAAAAATCTTGCGAAGACCGCTCCTCGCATATCGCTCACATCAGGGCCTGTCCTGCCCACTGGTCGCGGAGATGCCGAACAGTATCCTGATGACGTCAGCACGGACAGGCATGTGCGGTAGGAGACACGGCGTGCAGAATGACCCACGATCGATTTCGTCCACGGGTGACGAGCCGGATTGTGCCAGGGTCACCACCGACACCGGCGAACCGGTGACGATACGTATTCCCGCGGACGGGGTCGAGCTGGTCGGCGATGCCTACGGCGACCCGGCCGCCGCCCCGGTCCTGCTCCTGCACGGCGGCGGCCAGACCCGTCATTCCTGGGGCACGACCGCCCGTATGCTCGCCCGTGACGGCTGGTACGCGCTCACCATCGATCTACGCGGGCACGGCGACAGCGGCTGGTCGCCCGACGGGATCTACCCCCTGAGCCGGTTCGCCGCCGATGTCGTGGCGGCCGTGCGGTGGACGGGGCGGGCGCCCGTGCTCATCGGGGCATCCCTCGGCGGCATTGCCTCGCTGACGGCTCTCAGGCAGCATCCCGATCTCGCGGCTGGTGTCGTCCTGGTCGACGTCTCACCGTTCCTGCAGGCCGCCGGTACGAACCGCATCCGGGAGTTCATGACGGCCAGGCCGGAGGGCTACGGCTCCCTGGACGAGGTCGCCGACGCCGTCGCGGCCTATCTCCCGCAACGGCCCCGGCCGCGCAACATCAGCGGCCTGCGCAAGAACCTCCGCCGGGTCGACGGCCGGTGGTTCTGGCACTGGGATCCCGCTTTTCTGCGTGATACCAGCAATCAGCTGTCCCAGCGCGGGCACGTGGTCATGCCCGGGCTCGAGGAGGCGGCCGTCTCGCTGCGGATCCCGACTCTGCTCGTGCGCGGCGGCAGGTCGGACGTACTGAGCGTCGACGATGCCCGGCGTTTCCTTGAGCTGGTTCCCCACGCCGAATATGTCGACGTGGCCGACGCCCATCACATGGTCGCCGGCGACGACAACTCGGTCTTCGACCAGGCTGTCCGCGACTTCTTCGACCGGCGTGTCCGTTCCCGCCAGCGTCTCGGCCTCGGCACGGCCCCCCGCCCTCGTCGTGACGCGCGGTGAGCGCGCCGTGGGCCTCATGCGGTGAGCGTGCCGTGGGCACCGGGCCACTGCGCGGTGTCAGATGAGCTGTTCGGCCCAGATGCTCTTGCCGGTGCGGTTGTAGCGGGTGCCCCAGTGGTGGGTGAGCTGGGCGATGAGGAACAGGCCGCGGCCGTTCTCGTCGAGGGTGCGGGCGCGGCGCAGGTGGGGGGCGGTGCTGCTGGCGTCGGAGACCTCGCAGATGAGGGCGCCGCGGTCGCGGATGAGGCGCAGGTGGATGGGGCCGGTGGTGTGGCGGATGGCGTTGGTGACCAGTTCGCTGACGACGAGGGTGGTGGTGGGGATGACGTCGGGCAGGTTCCAGGCGGTGAGCTGGCGGATGGTGTGGGCGCGGGCGTGGGCGACGACGGCGGGGTCGGCGGGCAGGTCCCAGGAGGCGACCTGGCCGGCGGTGAGGGTGTGGGTGCGGGCGAGCAGGACGGCGACGTCGTCGTCGGCGGCGGGCCGGTCCGGCAGCAGAGTAGCGAGTATGTGATCACATGTGGTCTCGAGAGTGGGGGCAGGCGTGGACA
>NZ_CEVIVD010000007.1:80748-82076 GCF_982290655.1 Protofrankia sp. CiP1_Cm_nod3 | reverse complement strand
CACAATGACGCGCCTCGAAGACCCAGGAGCGTGGGACCGGCCTGCGCCGACCGCCGAGTGTTGGTGTTAGTGCTGGTGCTGACAGCGGAATTAGTGCCGTCCAAGGATCGCCCCACAGGATGTGGGACGCGGTTTCACCGGTTTCACCGGCCACGGCCGATGACGAACGGAGACGACGGATGGACAGCATCGAGGACCTGGTCGCGCTCGTCCGCGACGAACTGGGCCTGCCGGTGTCGACCACCGACACCGGCAGGGAACTCGACGAGATACCCGGCTGGGACTCGGTGCACCTGCTCACCCTCGCGACCATCCTGGAACGGACGACCGGGCAGCGGCTGTCCCTGCCGGACGTCCTGGAGGCGACGAGTCTGGAGCGGCTCTACGCGCTGACCACCGGCCGGTAGAGCACCACCGTACCGGGTTCCACCGGGTTCCACCGGGTTTCAGCGCGTTCCACCGGTCCGCTGAGCCCAGCGGGGTTCACCCGGGCCCAGCGGATTTCATTGGCGCCGGACCACATCGGGCGGCGCTGGTGCCCGCGTCCCGCGGTTCACCGGATCCGCGTCGGGGCTTCGACATCCTGCGTCGGGGCTTCGACAGTGGGCGCAAGCCGTCCACCGACCGGATGGGCACCGCCGCCACGAACCAGCGCCGGCCGGGAAGTGCCGGGACGGACGGTTACACCCACGCGTTTCCGTGGCCTGTCACGGCCCCGTTCCGGCGGATTACCGGCGGAGCGACCACGGCAAAGACCGTATGACGTTCCCTGAGCCGCGTCCGGATGCCGGTGCGCACCGG
Organism: Protofrankia sp. CiP1_Cm_nod3; assembly: GCF_982290655.1. Taxonomy (NCBI): domain Bacteria; kingdom Bacillati; phylum Actinomycetota; class Actinomycetes; order Frankiales; family Frankiaceae; genus Protofrankia; species Protofrankia sp. CiP1_Cm_nod3. The sequence goes on along the minus strand of NZ_CEVIVD010000007.1, from coordinate 81,275 downwards.
TCGCGGTGGCGTACAGGAAAACTTTAGAGCGGACCGGAATCTTGGCAAGAATGACAGAGGTAGCCAACGGCACACGGGCCGGCGTCAGCATCGGGGTCGGCGTCAGCATCCCCGAGCAGGACGTCCGCGATCCTCGCCGCAGACTGTCCCACCTGTTCGATCCCGACTCGTTCACATCGTTCCCCGCCACCGGCAGCGGCCGCGTGCTCGCCGGGCGTGGCCGGATCAACGGCATTCCGGTCATCGGCTACTGCACGGACGGCAGCCGGATGGGCGGGGCGCTCGGCGCCGAGGGTTCCAGGCACGTCGTGGCCGCCATCGACGAGGCGGTCCGCACCGCAAGCCCGGTCATCGGGCTGTGGCACTCCGGTGGGGCGAGCCTCGCCGAGGGTGTCGAAGCGCTCGACGGCATCGGCCAGATCTTCGCCGCCATGATCCACGCATCCGGCCGGGTACCGCAGATCTCGGTGGTGCTCGGGCCGGCCGCCGGCGGTGCGGCGTACGGGCCGGCGCTGACCGACGTCGTG
>NZ_CEVIVD010000007.1:71814-80194 GCF_982290655.1 Protofrankia sp. CiP1_Cm_nod3 | reverse complement strand
CGCAGCGTGACCGGAGAACAGATCGACATGGAGGGGCTCGGCGGCGCCGACGCGCACGGCCGCCGCTCCGGTGTCGTCCACGTGCTGGCCCGTTCCGAGCGGGACGCCTACCAGCGGGCCCGCCGGATCGCCTCCCTGCTCGCCGACCCGGGCCGTTTCGACCTTGGTGTCGGCCGGGGCCTGGCCGCCGCCCTCCCCGGGCCCAGGACCGAGCCCGGCGCCGACGAGATCAGCGCCACCATGGAGGTCGGCACCATCGAGGTCGGCGCCAGCACGCTCAGTGTCAGCGGCCCCGGCACCGGCACGGTCGGCACCGCCGAGGTGGGTGCCAGCGACGCCGGTGAGGATCTGCGGGCGCTGCTGCCGGACCGGCCGCGGCGGGCCTACGACGTCCGGCCGCTGGTGCGCCGGCTCGTCGACGACGACCCCACCGGCGACGGTTTCGAGGAGCTGCAGCCCCGCTGGGCGCCCAACATCGTCGTCGGGCTCGGCCGTCTCTACGGCCACAGCGTCGGCGTCATCGCGAACAACCCACTGTGCAAGGGCGGCTGCCTGGACTCGCTGAGCGCCGAGAAGGCCGCCCGGTTCGTCCGCATGTGCGACTCCTTCGGTATCCCGCTGGTCGTGGTCGTCGACGTTCCCGGCTACCTGCCGGGCGTCCGCCAGGAATGGGACGGGGTGGTGCGCCGCGGCGCCAAGCTGCTGTACGCGTTCGCGGAGGCCACGGTGCCGCGCGTCACGCTCGTCACCCGGAAGTCCTTCGGCGGGGCGTACATCGCGATGAACTCCCGCTCGCTGGGCGCCACCGCCGTCCTGGCCTGGCCCGAGGCGGAGGTCGCCGTCATGGGCGCCGAGGCCGCGGTCGGCATCCTGCACCGCCGGGCCCTGGCCGCGGTGTCCGACGACGAGCGGCCGGCGCTGCTCGCCCGGCTCGTCGACGACCACGCCCGCACCGCCGGCGGGGTCGACCGGGGGCTGGCCCTCGGTGTCATCGACGCCGTCATCGATCCCGCCGACACCCGCCGGCGCATCGCGCAGGTCCTCGCCGACGCGCCCGCCCGCCGCGGCCGCCACGGCAACATCCCCTTGTGACGGCCTCCCGGTAATGATCCCCTTGTTACCGCCCCTGGCCACCGAGGTGGCAGCGGTGTGGTTCGGTGGTGTGGGCGAAGCCGTGACCACCGGATACAGGTGCTCCGGGCTGAAACAAACGGGTGCCCCGGGCTGGTAGCAGCGACGGCCGCGAGTTCAATGGGGGTATGGCAGTAGTCGGCTGGGTGGCGTTCGGAATTCTCCTGTTGGTGTGCGTGGTGGCGCTGTACGACGTCCTGCAGCGTCGGCACTCGATCCTGCGCACCTTTCCCGTCATCGGGCATCTGCGCTTCCTGCTGGAGGATGTCGGCCCGGAGCTGCGCCAGTACATCGTGACCGGCAACGACGAGGAGCGGCCGTTCAGCCGCGACCAGCGCCGATGGGTGTACGCCACGGCCAAACGGGCCAACGCCAGCTTCGGCTTCGGCACCGACAACGACCTGGAGCTGTCGGCGAACTACCTCATCGTCAAACCGGCGGTCTTCCCGCTGCCGGCGCCCGCACCCGACGACGACCGGCTGGAATGCCGCAAGGTGCTCGGTGCGGCGCGCGGCCGGGCCCGCGCGTTCCGGCCGGCATCGGTGGTCAACATCTCGGGGATGAGCTTCGGCGCGCTGAGCGCACCGGCGGTCGCCGCCCTGAACAAGGGGGCCGCCATCGCCGGCTGCCTGCACAACACCGGCGAAGGAGGCATCTCCGAACACCACCTACACGGCGGTGACCTGGTCTTCCAGATCGGCACGGGCTATTTCGGCTGCCGCACACCCGACGGCCGGTTCAGCCTCGAACGCCTGGTGGAGCTTGTCGACCGGCACCCGATCCGCGCGGTGGAGATCAAACTCAGTCAGGGGGCGAAACCCGGCCTCGGCGGCGTCCTGCCCGCGGCGAAGGTCACGCCCGAGATCGCCCGCATCCGGGGGGTGCCGGCCGGGCAGACCTGCGTCAGCCCGTCCACCCATTCGGCGTTCAGCGACGTGGACAGCCTGCTCGACACCGTCGAGGAGATCGCCGCGGCGACCGGGCTACCGGTCGGGATCAAGTCGGCCGTGGGCGAGCTGGGCTTCTGGGAGGACCTCGCCAACCGGATGGTGACCACCGGCCGTGGGGTCGACTTCATCACCATCGACGGGGGCGAGGGCGGCACCGGCGCGGCACCGCTGGCCTTCAGCGACCATGTCGCGCTCCCGTTCAAGCTCGGCTTCAGCCGGGTCCACGCCATCTTCGCCACCGCCGGGCTCGACGAGCGGACCGTCTTCGTCGGCTCGGCGAAGCTCGGCTTCCCCGAGACCGCGCTGCTGGCCATGGCCATGGGCTGCGACCTGGTCAACGTCGGCCGGGAGGCGATGCTGGCCCTGGGCTGCATCCAGGCGCAGCGCTGCCACACCGGCCACTGCCCCACCGGGGTGGCCACCCAGTCCCGCTGGCTGACCCGCGGGCTCGACCCCCAGGACAAGGCGGCCCGGGTCGCCAACTACGTCAGCGGGCTGCGGCACGACCTGCTGCGGCTCGCGCACGCCTGCGCCGTCAGCCACCCGGCCCTGGTCACCCTCGGCTCCTTCGAGATCCTCGACGGCCACTTCGGCTCCCGGCCCGCCAGCGAGGTCTTCGACACCACCGGCGCCCGCGGCCCGAAAAAGCCGGACGGCCGGGTGGTGTGACGACGCGGCTCGGGCGATCACTCCAGCAATCGCTCCAGGGGGACGCGGCTGGTGACGCGGACTGCCGCCCGGCTGCCACGGCGGCTCTGGCGGTCTTGGCGGGGACAAGTCCGCCAAGCGGGACTCAGCCGCCGAGCGGGCCCCATTTGTCGAGCGGGGCTCAGTCGTCCACCAGGATGGCCTGGTGCAGTTCGCGTACGGCGCGGCCCGGCTCAAGGCCGAGTTCGGCGACAATGGTGTGCCGGGCGCGCTGGTAGACCTGCAGCGCGGCGGCCCGCCGGCCGCTGCGGTGCAGGGCCAGCATGAGCTGGCGATAGAACACCTCGTGCAGCGGATATTCGGTGACCAGATTCCGCAGGAGACCGACCAGTTCCCGGTGCCGGCCGAGCCGGAAGTCGCATTCGACCAGATTCTCGTAGCACTCCAGCCGCAGTTCGTCGAGCCAGGCGACGAAACCGTCGACGATCTCGCCCCCGCGCTGGTCCTCCAGGACCCGGCCACGCCACAGCTCCAGCCCGCTGGTCAGGAAGGTGGAGGCCGACTCGTAGTCACTCACCCGGAATGCCGCCCGCCCGTCGTCGAGCAGCCGCAGGAACTCCAGCAGATCCAGCTCGTCCGGGCCGACGCGCATGAGATAGCCCGGTGAACGGGTCACCAGGCCGGAGCAGTCCCGGCCGTTGGCGGCGAGGAACTTGCGCAGCTGCGAAACATAGACGTGCAGGCCCGCGACGGCCCGGCGCGGAGGTGAGTAACCCCACAGTTCCGCGACGAGCTGTTCCGTCGAGACCACCTCGTTCGCCTTTATGAGGAGAACCGCCAGAAGAGTCGCCACCTTCCGCGCGTTGATGGACGCCACCCGATCGTTCTCAATTATCCGCAACGGGCCCAGCAACTGGAACATGGGATCAGACCTCCGCAGACGAGTGGATTTCGCCGGCCGCAGCCGGCTGGCCCCCGTTCCGCCCAGTCTCACATACTCATCCACTCCCGGCATCGGAGGAACCCCATATCCGTTCACGAATTCTCGGCCTGGAAGTGGTAACGGAGGACACATTGTTTCTTATTCATGCCTGGAATTCTGCGCCGTGTGACGTCGCCGAGGCGGGTGCGCGGTGCCAGCCGGGCCAGGGCCGCCGGGGAGGGGACCTGCGGGCGTGCGGCGGGCATGGGGTCAGAGGCGGCCCGGTGGTCCGTGCGCCGAGGTTCAGCTCGTCGGCGATCTCCTTGTTCTTCCGGCTCCTTGTTCTTCCGGCCGGTGCCAGCGACGTACACGATCTCGCGTTCACGGCCGGTGCGGGAGGCAAGCGGCGGGTACGCCGGCCCGTCCGCGGGCCGGAAGAGAAGATCACCGGGCATCGTGGTGAAAATTCCCCAATTCCACACCCGTTCGGCACACGGAGGAAAGGATCCACGGCATGGGTCCGCCGTTGAAAGGGGCCGGATTATCGGCGGGCGTCGCGGGGGCGGCTCGGCGGCAGGAGGAGATATGCCGCTGGACAGGAGGCGCTCGCCACCGTGCCGAAGTCGACGTGGCGACGCCGGAACAGATTTGCGGCCTGCGGCTCCGGGGCGGCGTACGAATGGCCGGCATTACACCGGCGGGAACGGGCTGTGGCGCCGTACCTCATTCGCCGCGTCCTCCCAGCCAGCCCGGTGTGTCGACGTCCGCACCGTACCGGTGTGACACTCCAGTTTGCAAGAGCCGAGTAAGTCAGAAATCCATTACACCGGGTAGCCGGAGGCCGGTGGCAATGACCGACATCAGCGCCTCCAGCTGGCCGGCGCGCTCCGGTGCCTGCTCCCGGACCCAGGCGATGGCGCTGACCAGGGCGATCACCTCGTCGACCCCGATGTCCGCGCGGACCTCCCCGGCCCGCTGGGCCCGGGTGAGCAGCGCCGCGGCGGCGTCGTCCACGTTCCGGCAGGAGTGGTGCAGCGCGGACCGCGCGTCGCGGGGCCCGCTGAGCAGCGCGGCGGCAACACCACGATAGGTAGCCACGTACGCCACCAGATCGGACAGCCAGGTGATCAGGGCGGTACCCGGGGCATCCGACTCGAGCAGCCGGTCCGCCTCCGCGCAGATGGCGGCGGTGCGGTCGTGCACCAGCGCCTCCAGCAGCGCCTCCCGGCTGGCGAAGTGCCGGAACAGCGTGCCGATGCCGACACCCGCGCGCCGGGCCACCTCGTTGAGGGATATCTCGTCGTCCTGGCTGGTCATGGCCTCCCTGGCCACGGCGAGGATCCGCTCCCGGTTGCGCCGTGCGTGGGAGCGCATCGGCCGTCCGGGGGCCTGCGTCAGGTCACTCATACGCCCCGCCACCCATGCGAAACCTCCCTGGTTCGACCAGACTCCTTCGCTGAGCCTATGAACTGCGGCCCGCACAGGCGGCGGGTTCGCCTCCGACGGCCTCCTCCGGAGCCGCTGCCGCCTGACGCCCGGACCGGCCAGTGGTTACCGTCCGCATTTACCTGACACTGACATGACGGACGGTAGGCTCAACATTGACTGCTTGTAGATAAATAATTGTTTTACTCGACGCATCCGGGCAGACCGGGTGAGAGCCGACCGGAATTCTGGGCGCCATAACTTCCGTGTCAGTGGTGACGCGATGATGCGGCGGTCCGCCGTGACGCCGATCCAGGTGTCCGGTACCGGGCCGGGACCAGGCTCGGCCAGCCGCTGGGCCAGCCCGTCGGTGCCCCGGTCCAGGCCACGGCGACGGCCTGCCTCAGCAAGTACCCCCGCCAGCGCGGCCAGCGGACCGGCCTTCACGGTGACGAACGGCTCCGGGCCGGCGACCGATATACTGACACCGCGGTGAGCTTCGGAGAAGGGTGAAGGCGTCCGCCCCGGCTGCGGTCTTCCAGGCGCCCAACACCATGTTTGAACTCGTCCGGTCGACGGCCTGAGCCGAGCACCGGTAGGAAACGATGGCCCGGAGTTTTGCCGGAACGCTTTTCACATCCGGCCGCTGGGAGGCGTACACGGGTATGAATGCCCGCAGCGAGGAAAACCAGTGACGCGTACCCCGGCCGAGCCTGCGGCGGGTACATCGGTCGAGCCGGTGGAGAGCACGGTAGCCGAGCTGCTCGCCAACAGGGGTGCGTCAAGCCGCCTGCCGCTGGCGGAACCGGAACCGCTTCCCGGCACCGGGACACTGGACATGCGCAACCTGGAGGCATGTGACCCGGTGTCGGGCCTGCGGGTGCCGGTCCGCCGCTATGCGCCCCGCGGCCAGACGTCCGCGTTGCCGGCGGTGCTCTACATTCATGGCGGCGGCTGGGTGATCGGCAGCATCGACATGGTGCACTTCCTGGTCGCGCCGCTGGCCGTCACGCTGGACGCGGTCGTGATTTCGGTGGGTTACCGGCTCGCGCCCGAGCACCCGTTCCCCGCCGCGTTCGACGACTGCCTCGCCGTCCTGCGCTGGATGGCCGCCGAATCAGCCGAGCTCGGCATCGATCCCACCCGGATCGCGCTGAGCGGGGTGAGCGCGGGCGGGACGCTGGCCACCGGGGTGGCTCTCGCGGCACGCGACCACGGCGGCCCCGCGATCCGCCTGCTGCACCTGGTCACGCCTTCGCTGGACGACCGGGCCGACACCGCCTCGATGCGCAGGCGGTGGGGGCCGGAGCACCTCAGCCCACGGCTGGCGCGGGAGTGCTGGGCCGCCTATCTGCGTGATGTCGCGGGCGACGTGCCCGCGGTCGCCGCCCCGGCCCGGGCGGGCGACCTCGCCGGCCTGCCGCCCACCTTCATCGCGGCCGGTGAGCTCGACGCGGTCCGTGACGAGGCCCTGTTGTTCGCCTTCCGCCTGATCCAGGCCGGCGTCCCGGTCGAGCTGCACCACTATCCGGGTGCCACGCACGGCCTTGGCGGTGATGTCGGGCCGGGCCTGCGTCAGCGGATCACGCAGACCGTGCCGGCCGTCCTGCGGGAAGCGCTCTTCCAGGCCTGACCGCGCCGGCGGCCCCGGGCCGGGAGGAGGCCCGGGGCGTGCCCCAGCGCCGGCCGGGTTCGGCCGGCCGGGCCTCAGCTGGCCGTGTCGGCTGTCGCCGGGGTGGCCGGGACCGCGTCGACGGCCGCCGGGGCCCGGCCGCGGCCGGGGCCGAACCAGAACCCCAGGGACACCAGGATGCCGATGACCGCCGGCACGGTGAGCCAGGTGAAGACCCGGGCGAAGTGGTCCACCGCGCTGCCGGTGCCCTGGGTGAACGGCAGCAGGAACACGGCGATGCCGATCAGGCCGCCGACGGTGATGGCCACCTGCACGATCCCGGCGGTGATACCGGTGTCCTGCGGGCCGGCGCTGGAGAGGATGACGACGTTGAACGGGACGATGGCCAGGCCGACGCCGATCCCGATGACGATGATCTGTGGCAGTACCGAGGAGGCGTAGCCGGCGCCGTCGTCCACCTGGCTGAGCCAGGCCACGCCGGCCGTGACCACCGCGAGTCCCGCCACGCCCCGGCCCTTGAGACTGATCGAGCTGGCCAGCTTGGTGATCAGCGAGGCGCTGAGCAGGATCGAGATGGCGAAGGGCAGCAGCCCGAGCCCGGTCCGCACCGGGCTCAGACCGAGCACGGCATGCAGGTACTGGGCCAGGAAGAACAGGAAGCTGCCCAGCACCGCGGCCAGCAGCGTGAGGTTGAGAAAGCCGCCGAGCCGGTCCCGGTGGGCGAAGATCCGGCCTGGCAGCAGCGGCTCGGCGGAACGGGAGTCCACCACCGGCAGGAGCGCGAACAGCACGACGGCGGCCGCCAGCGAGACGATCGTCCCCGCGTCCCGCCAGCCGCTGTCGGCCGCGTGGACCAGGCCGTACACACCGCCGGTCAGTGCCGCGGTCACCAGGGCCGCGCTGGGGATGCCCAGCGAACGCTGGTTGCGGACGGCGTCGTGGGTCCCGAGTACGCGCAGGGCGACGACAAGGATCAGCGTGGCTACCGGGACGTTCACCAGGATGCTCCACCGCCAGTTGCCGGCCGAGGTCAGCAGCCCGCCGAACACCATGCCGGATGCCGAGCCGAGCGCGGTGACGGTGGAGTAGAGGCCGAACGCCCGCTGCCTGCGCTCCCCCTCGGACAGGATGGTCAGCAGCGCCAGCGCGCTGGGGCCGGCCAGCGCCGCCCCGGCTCCCTGCAGCACCCGGCCGGCGAGCAGCACCGCGACGTCCTGCGCGAGACCGGCGACCAGCGAGGCGACGGCCACCAGGCCGATACCGAAGAGGAACACCCGGCGGTAGCCGAACACGTCCCCGAGTCGTCCGGCGACGAGGAGCAGCGCGCCGAAGGCGAGATAGAACCCGTTGAGGATCCAGGCGCCGGTGGTGATGCTGGCGTCGAAGCGGGCCTGGATCTGCGGCAGCGCCACGTTCACGACCGTGCCGTCCAGCTGCAGCAGGTACTCGGCACCGACGATCGCGGCGAGCACGAGCCCCCATGCCCTGGGCGGACCACCACCCGTCGTGGTCGTACTGGAACCGGTTTCGGTGCTCACGATGCCTCCTGGAACGGACGGGGATTATTTTGAGGGTGGCTCACCTTACGAGTTCGGCCTGATAATATGAGCCAGCCTCGACTTGTCAAGCCGGAGGTCTCCGATGGGGGATAGCGCCGTGGGGATAGCGCCG
>NZ_CEVIVD010000007.1:62662-71727 GCF_982290655.1 Protofrankia sp. CiP1_Cm_nod3 | reverse complement strand
GCCGTGGGGGACAGAGCGGTGAGCGAGCAGCCCCCGAAGGAACGGCCCGCTCCCGCCGGCAGGGCACGCCGGGCGGACGCCCGGCGCAACCACGAAGCGATCATGCACACGGCGCGCGAGGCCTTCGAGGCCGGGGGCTCCGCGGCGCCTCTGGAGGAGATCGCCGCCCGGGCGGGGGTCGCCATCGGCACCCTGTACGGGCACTTCCCCACCCGGGAGTCGCTGATCGAGGCCGCGACCAGGGACGGCCTCGACGCACTGATCGCGTTCGCCGACGAGGCCGCCGTGACCGGCGACCCCCTGGCCGCCCTGCGGGACTGGACGGCGCAGGCGGTGCGGTACTGCAGCACCTTCCGCGGGCTGATGGGGCTGCTGACGCGCAGCCGGCACGGCGAGGGCGCCCTGTCCGGCTCGTGCACCGACATGTACCAGTGCGGCGCCGGCCTGCTGCGCTCGGCGCAGGCCGCCGGGCGGGTACGGCCGGGCTTCACCGCCGAGGACCTGTTCGGCGTCATCAGCGCCGCCGCCTGGGTGCGGGAGCGCTCGCCCGCCGGCCGGGACGGCAGCACCCGGATGCTGGAGCTGTTGCTGGACGCCGCTGTCACTGACAGTGCCGGACAGACTGGCCCGGATGGTTCTGCTTCGGCCCAAGGCCCGCTTTAGAGCCCTGCTGCCACAATCCATTCCGTCCGAGCCTCTTGGCTGGTGGAAGCGTGAGGGAGCGCGATTGTGTCGGTGGGGCCACATGGGCATACGGCTGAGAACAGCGCCCGGGAACCGCGTCCTGGCGCACAGCCGGTGACCGTCGGCTACCCCTGAGCGGACGCCGGCAACACCGCACAGACACCGGTGGGAAGGACCACGGGCAGCACAGGCACCAGCGGCCCGCACTCGCCGTCGAACTCCGCCCGGCACCAGCCGGCCCGGCCATGCGCACGAAACCGGCCGTACCAGCCCGGACCGTCCGACGGAATTTCCGGGTACGACATTTTCCGAACACGCCACCAGGCCCGGAAATGCCTCGACGTATTTTTTCGACGAAACGGAGTTCCCATGCATTCCCGCAGGAGTTTTCTCACCCTTTCGGTGGGCTCGCTGGCCGTGTTCGGCCTGGGCTCAGGCCTGGTGGCCTGCGGGGAGGACTCCTCGCCGAGCGGGACCGGCGGGACGCCGAAGAGCGGCGGCAGCATCACTTTCGCCACCACCGCCGAGCCCGACAGCTGGGACCTGCACGTCTCGGTCTCCACGCTGTCGTCGTTGATCCTGCGCGCCGTGTACGACTCGCTGGTGTACCAGAAGACGGACGGCACCTTCGAGCCGTGGCTGGCGAAATCCTGGGAGATCTCCGACGACGGCCTGCGGTACACGTTCCAGCTGCGCGACGACGTCACCTTCCACGACGGGACCCCGTTCAACGCCGAGGCGGTGAAGGCCAACTTCGACCACATCGTGGATCCGGCGACGAAGTCCCGGAACTCCAAGACCCTGCTCGGCCCCTACGACCGGACCGAGGTCACCGGCGACTTCAGCGTGGTCGTGCACCTGAAGTCACCGCACTCGCCGCTGCTCGGCGCGTTGAGCAGCCCATACCTGAGCTTCCACTCGCCCGCCGTGCTGCGCGCCAACCCGGCCGACATCACCTCGGGCGGCAAGTTCCTGGTGAGCACCGGGCCGTTCGTGTCCTCGTCGCTCACCCCGGGGCAGAACGCCGTGTTCACCCGCCGCCCGGGCTACCGCTGGGCGCCGGCGTCGGCGTCGCACCCCGGGGATGCCTACCTCGACCAGTATGTCGTGCAGTTCCTCGCCGACGACGCCGCCCGGGTCGGCGCGCTGACCTCGGGGCAGCTCGACGTGGCCGACCAGATCCCCGCCACCAGGCTCGCGCAGCTGCGCACCCAGCCGAGCATCAAGCTGGTCAGCCGCGAGACCGTCGGGTCACCGTTCACCTATTCGCTGAACACCACCAGGGCCCCGTTCGACAACCGGGACGTGCGCGTCGCGTTCCAGTCCGCCGTCGACACCGAGGCGATCACACAGGGCCTCTTCCAGGGTGTCTACAGCAGCGGCCGGTCCGTGCTGACCTCGTCCACCCCGGGCTACGACAAGTCGGTGGAGGGGATCTGGGGCTACGACAGGAACCGCGCGATCAGCCTGCTGGAGAAGGCCGGCTTCACCGCGACCGACAGCGAGGGCTACCGGGCTCGTGACGGGCGGCGGCTGAGCGTGACGCTGGCCTTTGCCGCCTCCTTCACCAGCGAGGAGCAGCGCAACTACCACACGGCGTTGAAGGACGCGGTCAAGCAGGTCGGTTTCGAGGTCGTCCTGCGCCCGCTGGACACCCCGTCGATCGTGCAGGCGTTTGCCACGGGCGACTACCACCTGGGATCCGGCTCGCCGTCGGCGATCGACGGCTCGATACTGCGCACGCTGTTCTACTCCAGCCAGTTGCCGGGCGTCGGCGGGGCGAACGCCGCCAGGGTCAACGACCCGGAGGTCGACGGCTGGTTGGACGAGGCGCTGCGCACGCGCGACGTGGCGGGCCAGAACGTGCTGTACGGCAAGGTGCAGCACAAGGTCCTCGCCGAGGCGTACGTGCTGCCGACCTTCGTGTCGAAGCGCACCTACGGCGTGCAGGAGCGGGTGCAGGGCTTCGCGCTGGGAGCGGGGAACCTGCCGACGCTGTCGGAGGTCTGGGTGAGCTGACGCCCGTGGCCGCCGGCCGGCCCGCGACCGCTCGCGCTGATACCGGACGCGAGCGGTCACAGGCCGGCCGGCCTCACTCAAGGATCGCTTTAGAACCTGCTGCCAGCATCCGTACGGTACCCGTGGTGTGTCCCGCGAGAGACGGAGGAACGCATGTCGTCAGATCTGGGTGGACGCGAACTGCACCTGAGCGTTCACCCGGTGGCGGCCGGGCACCATCCGGGGGCGTGGCGATGGCCGGGCGCGGACCCGCTGGCGTTCTCCCGCATCGAGGGCTATCTCGAGGTGGCGCAGGTGGCCGAGCGTGGGCGGCTCGACTCCATCTTCCTGGCGGACGTCCCGGGCCTGCACGCCGACATCGACGACTATCCGCAGCTCAACGGCCTCGAGCCGACGCTGATCCTGACCGCGATGGCGGTGGTCACCGAACGGATCGGGCTGGTCGGCACCGCCTCGACCACGTTCAACGAGCCGTTCAACATCGCCCGCCGGTTCCGGGCGCTGGACCTGATCAGCCACGGCCGGGCCGGCTGGAACGCGGTGACCACCTCGGGCCCCCGTGTCGCCGGCAACTTCGTCGCGGACGAGCCGAGCAGCCGCGCCCGCTACGCCAGGGCCGAGGAGTTCGTCGCGATCGTGCTCGAGCTGTGGCGCAGCTGGGCGCCGGACGCGCTGGTCGCCGACGTGGCATCCGGGCTCTACGCCGACATGTCGAGGATCCGGCCGATCGACCACCACGGCGAGTTCTTCAGCGTGCGGGGGCCGCTGAGCCTCCCGCCGTCCGAGCAGGGCTACCCGGTGCTCTACCACGCGGGCGTCTCCGACGACGTGCGCACGCTGACCGCGCGCACCGGCGAGGCGATGTTCACGGCCGTGGTCGACATCGACACGGCCCGTGACGAGCTGGACGTCGTGCGGTCCCGGGCGGCGGCCTTCGGCCGCCCGGCGGACGCGGTGCGTTTCCTGCCCGGGCTGGTCACCTCGGTCGGCGGCACCGAGCGGGAGGCTCTCGAACGACGCCAGGCCCTCGACGAGCTGTCCGGTACCCGCGGCGCGGTGCGCGGGCTGGCCGCGCAGCTCGGGCTGAACCCCGACGACCTGGAGCTGGACCGGCCGGTGCCACCCGCCCTGCGGGGCAGGCTGCACGCCGTCCGCGGCCACGCCCGCCCGGCCGCGCGCCGCGCACTGGAGGGGCAGACGGTACGGGACGTCATCCGGCGCGGCGGCGGTGGCGGCCACGTCGTGGCCGTGGGCGACCCCGAGCAGATCGCCGACCTGATCCAGGCATGGTTCGCCTCCGGCGTCGTGGACGGCTTCACTCTCATGCCGGACGTCACCTTCGACGGCCTGCCGGCCTTCGTGGACCACGTCGTGCCGGTCCTGCGCCGCCGCGGCCTGTTCCGCTCGGAGTACCGGGGCAGGACGCTGCGCGAGCACTACGGGCTGCCGATACCGGACGTCGCCACCCGCCGGCCGCTGGCGAAGGCCCTGTGATGGTCGCCCTCTCCCTCGTCGACCAGGGCCCGGTCTCCGCGCAGACCAGCCCGGCGCGGACCATCGGCCACTCGGTCGAGCTCGCCCAGCTGGCCGAGGAGCTCGGCTACACGAGGTTCTGGGTGGCCGAGCACCACGGGGTGCGCAACATGGCCTTCGCCGCCCCGGAGATCCTCATCGGCCACATCGCGGACCGCACCAGCCGGCTGCGGGTGGGCTCCGGCGGCATCATGCTGCCCAATCACACGCCGCTGCACGTCGCGGAGCAGTTCCGGACCCTCGAGGCGCTGCACCCGGGCCGGATCGACCTGGGCCTGGGCCGCTCCACCGGCACCGGTGACGACCCCACCCGCGACGCGCTGCTGCGCACCCCCGACGCGCTCGAGAGGTTCGGCGAGCATCTGCGGCAGCTGCTCGGCGTCGGCGGCCGGGTGCCGCTGGACCCGGACGACCCGTACCGGGAGCTCGTCGCGTCCCCGGCCGGTGTGCCGTTGCCGGCGGTGTTCCTGCTCGGCTCCAGCGTCAGCAGCGCCGAGCTCGCGGCGCGCGCCGGGCTGAGCTACGCCTTCCTCTGCGTCAACCAGGATCCGGACGTGGCCGTCCAGGCGCTGCGCCGCTATCGCGTGCTGTTCACCCCGGTGGCGGAGGGCGACCGGCCGCTGGCGATCCTGGCCACCCGGATCTGGGTCGGGGAGGACGACGAGCACGGGGAGGCACTGGCCGCCCCCGAACGGCTCGCCGTGCTCGACTACCTCAGCGGCGATCCGCGCCCGCTCGAGTCCGTCGAGCAGGCGCTGGCCCGCACCAGCCGGCTCACCAACGCCCAGCTCGTCGCCCGCGACAAGGTCGACCTGCGGGGGGACGTGGTGGGCGGCATCGACCGGGTCGCCGGCCGGCTCGCCGAACTCGTCGAGGCGAGCGGGGTGGACGAGGTGATGGCCATCTCCAACATCCACAGCCCGGAGGACCGCCGGGAGTCCGTCCGGCGGCTGGCCGTGGCCGTCGGGCTGTGTCCGGCGCCGGTGAGCCGCTGAGCGAGCGAACCCCTGACCGGTGGACGCGGCGGCTCCACCGGCCAGGAGCACGGCGTGACGGGTGTGCCGTCCCAGCCGACCAAAAAATGTGATCAAGAAAATCGGAGCTCTCATCCATGAGCACTCGCAGGGACTCTCCTGCCCTCTGGGCGGCCTTCCCGGCCGCTGACCCGGTGAGCTGACACGTGTACGCTTCGTTGCCCCGGTTCCTGCTACGTCGGCTCCTCACCGGGATCCTGGTGCTGTGGGGCGCGGTGACGGTGACCTTCTTCGCGGTGAGCGCGGCCGGCGACCAGGTGGACGCGATCCTCGGCCCGCAGGCGGCGAACCTCCCGGGCCTGCGCGAGCGGGTCGCCGCGGAGTACGGGCTCGACCGACCGCTGCCGGTGCAGTACCTCGACCGCCTGGCATCGCTGGCCACCGGCGACTTCGGCCGCTCCTACCAGCGCAGCCAGCCGGTGACCAGGCTGCTTGGCAGCCAGATCCTGCCGACCCTTCAGCTGGCGCTGAGCGCGGCCCTGGTCGGCCTGCTGCTCGCGCTCATCGCCACCGTCATCACGGCGGGCCGGGGCCGGATCGTACGGACGGGCACGTCGGTGTTCGAGGTGCTCGCGGTGGCGGTCCCGCCGTTCTGGCTCGGCATCCTGCTGCTGTCGCTCTTCTCGTTCAACCTGCGCTGGTTCCCCGCCTTCGGCTCCCATGGCATCTCCGGCCTGGTGCTGCCCACGCTGGCGCTGGCGATCCCGCTCGCCGGTGTCCTCGCGCAGGTGATGCGCCAGGAGCTTGAGCTGGTCGAGGGCAGACCGTTCGTGCTCAGTGCCCGGGCCCGCGGCCAGAGCCGGCTCGGCCTGCTGCTGCGGCACACCCTGCGGCACGCGCTGCTGCCGGCCACGACGATGTCCGCCTGGGTGCTCGGCACGCTCGTCGGCGGCGCCGTGCTGGTGGAGAAGGTCTTCTCCCGGCCCGGTCTCGGCACCGTACTGGTCAACGCCGTGCAGCACCGCGACACGCCGGTGGTGTCGGCCGTGGTGATCCTGGCCGCGCTCATCTTCGTCGTGGCCAACGCCCTGGCCGACATGCTCTACCCGGTGATCGACGCGCGGCTGCGGGAAACGAGCCGGGCATGAGCGCGACGACAGCGGCCTTCGACACGGCCCGGCCCCGGTGGCGGGCCACCCGCGGCTCGCACATACTGCTCGCGATCAGCACGCTGGCCGTGGCCCTGATCGTCGCGTTGCTGCTGTTCCCCGGCGTCTTCGCGCCCTACGCGCCGGACACCAACGACGTGCAGCACACCTTCTCCCCGCCGAGCTCGACGCACTACCTCGGCACCGACCAGCTCGGACGGGACGTCTTCTCGCGGCTGGTCTACGGCGCCCGGTACTCGGTGACCACCGGCCTGGTGGCCACCGCGATCGCGGTCGTGGCGGGCTCGCTGGCCGGGCTGACCGCGGCGGCCGGCAGCCGGCTGGCCGACGCGCTGATCATGCGGCTGACCGACGTCTGGATGGCGTTCCCCGAGGTGCTGCTGGCGCTGCTGGTCATCGCGCTCATCGGGACGGGCTCGACGCAGATCGCGGTGGCGATCGGGGTGGCCGCCGTGCCGTACTACGGCCGTCTCGTGCGCGGGCAGGCACTCGCCGTGACAAAAGCCGAATACGTCGAGGCGGCGAAGATCCTGGGCGTACCCGCGTGGCGATATGTGCTGCGCCACGTGCTGCCCAACGTGGGCGGGCCGGTCGTGGTGCTCGCCTCGCTGGGGACCGGGAGCGCCATCGCCGCGGCGGCAGGGCTGAGCCTGCTCGGCCTCGGCCCGCTGCCACCGACTCCGGAATGGGGCGTGATGCTCGCCGAGGGACAGACCTATCTGGCGAACGCCTGGTGGATCGCGGTGTTCCCGGGGCTGGCCATCGTCGTGGTCGTCCTCGTCTCCACCACGCTCGGCCGCAGCCTGCAGGCAAGGAGCCTGCGGTGAGCGGCCGGCGGGCGGAGCGCCCGCGGAGGACCAGCCGGCGGGCGGAGCGCCCGCGGAGGAGCAGCCGGCAGGCAGGGGGCCCGCGGTGACCCTGGTCGAGGTTGCCGGGCTGGAGGTCTCCTTCGGCCACGAGCCCCCCGTGGTACGCGACATCTCGTTCACCATCGAGGATGGTGAGTGCCTGGCACTGGTCGGGGAGTCCGGCTCGGGCAAGAGCGTCACCGCCCGGACGCTGCTCGGCCTGGCCGGCGAACGCGCCCGGGTCCGGGCGCGCACCCTGCGCGTCGGCAGCGCCGACGTCAGGAGCTTCTCCCAGCGTGACTGGCAGCGGCTGCGCGGCAAGTCGGTCGGCATGGTGCTGCAGGACGCGCTGGTGTCCCTGGATCCGCTGCGCCGGATCGAGGACGAGGTGGCCGAGTCCATCCGGCTGCACCAGCGGGACAGTACCCGTACCGAGCGGCACCGGCGCGTCCTGGAGGTGCTCGCCGAGGTCGGCGTCCCAGAGCCGGAGCTGCGCAGCCAGCAGTACCCCCACCAGCTCTCCGGCGGGCTGCGCCAGCGCGCCCTGATCGCCTCCGCCGTGGCGACACGGCCCGACCTGGTCATCGCGGACGAGCCGACCACGGCGCTGGACGTGATCGTGCAGCACCAGATCCTGCGACTGCTCGAAGAGATCAAGGAACAGGGCCGGGGCCTGCTGCTGATCAGCCACGACCTGGCGGTGGTCGCGAGGCTGGCCGACCGGATCGCGGTGATGCTCGACGGCCGCATCGTCGAGACCGGGCCCACCGAGCGCATCGTGGGCAGCCCCGAGCACCCCTACACCAGGACGCTGCTGGACATCGCCCGCGGCCGGCGCGCGCAGCGCCCGCCCCACGCCGGCGGGCAGACCCTGCTCGACGTCGACGCGGTGACCAAGAACTTCGGCGAACGCCGTGCCGTGGCCGGGGTGTCACTGACTCTGCGGGCGGGCGAGACGGTGGGCCTGGTCGGCGAGTCCGGCTCCGGCAAGAGCACGCTGGCACGGATGGTGATGGGCCTGACCGAGCCCGACGAGGGGCGGATCCTCCTGCGCGGGCAGCCCTGGTCGGGCACGCCGGAACGTGCCAGGCGGGCGCGGCGGCAGCACATCCAGCTGATCCAGCAGGATCCGCAGGCGGCGTTCGACCCCCGCCACACCATCGGGCGCATCATCGCCGAGGCGTTGCCCGGCCAGCGCGGCGCCCGCCGCCGGGCCCAGATCACCGAACTGCTGGCCACGGTCGGGCTCGACGCGCACTTCGCCCACCGCCGTCCGCACCAGCTCTCCGGCGGGCAACGGCAGCGGGTGGCGATCGCCCGGGCGATCGCCCCGCAACCCGAGGTACTGATCTGTGACGAGCCGGTCTCCGCGCTGGACGTGTCGGTGCAGGCCCAGGTGTTGGACCTGCTGTCCGAGCTGCAGCAGCGCCTGGGCATCGCCCTGCTGTTCATCACCCACGACCTCACCGTCGTGGAGCAGATCAGCGACCGCCTACTGATCATGAACAACGGCGAGGTCGTGGAGGAGGGGCTCACCACGGCCGTGTTCGACAACCCGCAGCATCCCTACACCAACGCGCTGCTGCAGGCCGCCCCGCGCCTGCCCCTGCTGTCGGCCACCGCCTCACACGGTGGAGCCCCCGAACCGCGTGCGGCCACCGACAGCTACCAAGAAGTACCAGCAGTAACCGACAGCTAGCGGCCAGGGCCGGCCCGGACAGGCCGGCCCGTCCGGGCCGCGTCGCACGCACCGCCGAAAGCGCCGACGCCTCGCGGTCGGTGCTCAGAGCGTGTCTGATGGATGTTGGTCGATGTGGGCGGGGCGTTTCACAGCAGAG
>NZ_CEVIVD010000007.1:45523-62323 GCF_982290655.1 Protofrankia sp. CiP1_Cm_nod3 | reverse complement strand
CTATGGCGACGACGACAACGCGGCGGTGGTCGTCTGGACACCGCCCGCGCGATCGAACATCCGTCAGACACCCCCTAACCTGCCATCTCGTAGTCGCGCTCCCCGTCGAGCATGGCCGTGTCGGCGAGGACAGCCCTGTCATTGAGGACGGCCTCGTCGTTGAGAATGGCGCTGTGCAACCGGCGCATCGTCTCGCCCGGCTCAAGCCCGAGTTCCTCCCGCAGGACCCGACGGGCGTCGCGGAACTGCGCGAGTGCCTCGGCCCGCCGGCCCGACCGGTGCAGGGCGAGCATCAACTGCTCCCGGAAGGTCTCGTGAAAGGGATGCTCGTCGACCCAGTTCGTGAGGTCGTTGACCACCTCGCGATGACGCCCGGTCCACAGCGCGCAGCGCGCGATCGACTCCAGGCACTCCAGCCGGGTCTCCTCGGCCCACCGCGCGAAGGTGCTGACGATCGTCCCGTTGCGCAGCCCGGCCAGTACCGGCCCCCGGAAAAGCCGCGCAGCCGCGGTGAAGCCGGCCAGCGCCCGCTCGGGGTCACCGACCATGTCCGCCCGGCCGCGGGCATGTAGCTGCCGCAGTTCGGTCACGTCCACGAGGGACTCGGCGGGGACAATGGCACCGCCGACGGAACACGGACGCGTCCGGCACCGCGCGCGACCGGCCGCGACGCGGAAATCTTCCGTCCGCCGCGGCCGGTCCCTGGTTCTTGCTCAGAAGGAGACGGCGGCCTTGGCCAGCAACTCGTAGGAACGAATCCGCGCGCCGTGGTCGGGGATCTGGGAGAGGGCGAAGAACTCCTGGGCGCCTGACTCGCGCAGCAGGGCCGCGAGCCTGGCGGTCACGCTGGACGGCGAGCCGACGAACTGCGGGTCGATCCGCTCCCGGCGGAACAGCTCCTCCTGCGGTGTGAAGCTGTGCTCCCGGGCATCCTGCTCGGTGGGCAGCAGGGTGTCGGGGTCGCCGGTGCGCATCCGGATCTGTCCGAGCACGAACGCGTCGGCAAAGGAGTGTGCGCGCTCGTCGGAGTCGGCGAGCAGCACGACGGCGGCAACCGCGCCGTAGGGGCTGTCCAGATGCACCGACGGCCGGAACGCCTTGCGGTACGCGGCGAGCGCCACGGGCGCGAAGCCCGGCACGATCGTGTGCGCGTAGACGTAGGGAAGACCGCATGCGCCGGCGAACGCGGCGCTGCTCGGGCTGGACCCGACCAGCCAGAACTCGGGCGCCACGGCCGGTTCGGGCACGGCGCGCACCCGGGCGCCGCTCCGGTCACGGCGGAAGTACCCGGTGAGCTCGTCGAGCTGGGCGCCGAAGTCACGGGGGCGGGAGTCGCCCAGCCGCCCGGCCGCCTCGGGCGAGCCGCCCGTCGCCCGGCCGATCCCGAGATCGACCCGGCCGGGGTACAGCGAGCCGAGCACGCCGAACTGTTCGGCGACGGCCAGCGGTGAGTGGTTGGGCAGCAGCACGGCGCCGGAGCCGACCCGTATCGTGCTGGTCGCGGCGAGGATCTGGCCGGCGAGCACGGCCGGGGCCGAGGTGGCGAGCGCGGGGGTGCTGTGGTGCTCGGCCACCCAGTAGCGGCGGTAGCCGAGCTCCTCGGCGACACGGGCCAGGTCGATGGTGTCGCGCAACGCGTCGGCCGCGGTACCGGAACGCCAGACCGGCACCGTGTCGTGCACCGAAACGATGGACGCTTCGACCATCGGTTTCCTCCTGGCTGCATCCCACTGGCCGTATCCCACCAGAAGGTGAGGATGACTCGGCATCATCGACCGATCAAGTCAAGCTGAGCATTCCTCACGTTGTCAACAGCCTCCACGGCCCGCGGACCGCCCCGTCGCCGGACCGCCGGTTGCCTCCGGCACGGACGGCTACCAGCCCGAATGGGCAGCGTGGACGCCGGGTCCATACCCGGCACGCGTCTGTTGCCCGGACCGGACAGCCGGCCCGGGCTGCCGCCGACGGACGCCCCGGGCCGGCGGCAGCTGGAAACCGCCGGCCCGGGGCCGTCCGCGGACGGGCTCCTCGTCAGCCGAGGATCGCCAGGGCCTCGTTGAAGGTCGTCGACGGGCGCAGGGCTGCCGCGGCCCTGGCCGGGTCCGGCTGGTAGTAGCCGCCGATGTCGACCGGCGAGCCCTGGACCGCGACCAGCTCGTCGACGATGGTCCGCTCCTGCGCGGTGAGCGTCTTGGCGAGGCCGGCGAACGCGTCCGCGAGCTGCGTGTCGTCGGTCTGCGCGGCCAGCTCCTGCGCCCAGTAGAGGGCCAGGTAGAAGTGGCTGCCGCGGTTGTCGAGGCCGCCGAGGCGCCGGCTGGGCGACCTGTCCTCGTTGAGGAAGGTGGCGGTCGCCCGGTCGAGGGTGTCGGCGAGCACCTTGGCGCGCGCGTTGCCCGTCGTCTGCGCGAAATGCTCGAAGCTGACCGCCAGCGCGAGGAACTCGCCCAGGCTGTCCCAGCGCAGGTAGTTCTCCTTGAGCAGCTGCTGGACGTGCTTGGGCGCGGACCCGCCGGCACCGGTCTCGAACAGGCCACCACCGTTGATCAGCGGGACGACCGAGAGCATCTTGGCGCTGGTGCCAAGCTCCAGGATCGGGAACAGGTCGGTGAGGTAGTCGCGCAGCACGTTGCCGGTGACCGAGATCGTGTTCTCGCCGCGGCGGATCCGCTCCAGGGAGAACGCGATCGCCTCCACCGGCGACCTGATCTCGATCTGGAGGCCCTCGGTGTCGTGCTCGGCCAGGTACGCCCTGACCTTCCCGATCAGCGTCGTGTCGTGCGCGCGGCTGGGGTCGAGCCAGAACACCGCCGGGTCGCCGGTGGCCCGGGCACGGGCGACGGCGAGCTTCACCCAGTCCCTGATCGGCGCGTCCTTGGTCTGGCAGGCGCGGAAGATGTCGCCGGCGGCGACCGGCTGCTCCAGGATCACGGTGCCGGCCTCGTCGACGAGCCGCACCGTGCCCGCGGTGGGGATCTCGAAGGTCTTGTCGTGGCTGCCGTACTCCTCGGCCGCCTGCGCCATCAGGCCGACGTTGGGCACCGAGCCCATCGTCGTCGGGTCGAAGGCGCCGTGCGCGCGGCAGTCGTCGATGACGACCTGGTAGATGCCGGCGTAGCTGCTGTCGGGCAGGACGGCGAGGGTGTCCGCCTCCTGGCCGTCCGGGCCCCACATGTGGCCGGAGGTGCGGATCATCGCCGGCATGGACGCGTCGACGATGACGTCGCTGGGCACGTGCAGGTTGGTGATGCCGCGATCGGAGTCGACCGCCGCCAGCGCCGGGCCGTCGGCCAGCTCGGCGTCGAAGGACGCCCTGACCGCCGCGCCGTCGGGCAGCGCGCCCAGGCCGGCCAGGATGGCGCCGAGCCCGTCGTTGGGGCTCAGGCCCGCCGCGGCCAGCGTCTCACCGTAGGCGGCGAAGGTCTTCGGGAAGAACGCCCGCACCACGTGGCCGAAGATGACCGGGTCGGAGACCTTCATCATCGTGGCCTTCAGGTGCACCGAGAACAGCACGCCCTCGGCCTTGGCCCGGGCGATCTGGGCGGTGAGGAACTCCCGCAGCGCGGCCACCCGCAGCACGGCGGCGTCCACGACCTCGCCGGCGAGCACCGGCAGGGTGGCGCGCAGCACGGTGGTGCTCCCGTCGGCGCCGGCCAGCTCGATGCGCAGCGAGCCGTCCGCGGCGATGACCGCCGACTTCTCGGTGGCGCGGAAGTCGTCGGCGGCCAGGGTGGCGACGTTCGTCCTCGACTCGGGGCTCCACGCGCCCATCCGGTGCGGGTGCGTCCTGGCATAGCTCTTCACGGACGCGGGGGCGCGCCGGTCGGAGTTGCCCTCGCGCAGCACCGGGTTGACGGCGCTGCCCTTGATCTTGTCGTACCGGGCGCGGACCTCCCGCTCCTCGTCGCTCTTCGGGTCGTCCGGGTAGTCCGGCAGGGCATAGCCCTTCTGCCGCAGCTCGGCGATGGCCGCCTTCAGCTGCGGGATCGACGCCGAGATGTTCGGCAGCTTGATGATGTTCGCCTCGGGGCGGCGGGCCAGCTCACCGAGCTCGGCGAGCGCGTCGTCGATGCGCTGGTCCGCGGTGAGACGTTCGGGGAAGCTGGCGATGATCCGCCCGGCCAGGGAGATGTCACGGCTTTCGACGCTGACACCGGCCGTGCGGGCGTACGCCTGGACCACGGGCAGGAACGAGTACGTCGCCAGGGCCGGGGCCTCGTCAGTGTGCGTATAGATGATGGTCGAATCAGTCACCGATGCTCCGCTTCACGTCTGCTTCATATCGTTATCAAGGTTATGTCTTGATCTTCATTGCTACCTTGATTGTGAGCAGGCGTGTGGCGACGGCGTCGGCGAGCGGCCGGGCCGACGGCCCCGGCTGCCCCCCGGCCAGGGCCGCTGGCCGGGGGGCAGCCAGGCCCGCGGAGCCGGCGCTGTGACCCGTCTCACGGGGCTGTGGCCCTTGGAACGCAGGTCGTTCGTCCCCGCGCGGGCGAGCTGTGGCCCGCCCCCGGGGGAAAAGTAGCCCGCCCCCGGGGGAAAAGAGCGGCCCGTCCCACAGGACGGAAAGCCATTCCGGCGTGGAAGGATGCCTGTCCCGCGGCGGGGCTTCAGTGGGTGAACCTGTGGGTGATGTCGGTGTCGCTCCCGGCGGCCCGGCTCCCCCACCACCCTGGCGATCCGGGTCCGCGCGGCTCGCGCCGCGTCATGCCGGGGCTATCCGTGTCGCCACCCGGGCCGGACGGGCCGGTCGGGCTCTCCGGGACGTCCAGCAGCGCGGCGCACACGGCCGTGGCGTCGCTGAAACGCTCCTCCCGCCGGCGCCGGCAGCACCTCGCGACCAGGCCCCTGAGCTCCTCGGAGCAGGTGAGGACGGAGACGTCGAGGTCCTCGTGCAGCCGGCGGAACATCACGTTCTCCACACCGCCGTCCCGGGAGATCGCTCCGCCGAGCAGCTCGAAGAGCACCAGCCCGAACGAGAAGATGTCCGTCCTGCCGTCGACGGCCCCACCCCGGATCTGCTCGGGTGACATGTACGCTGGCGTGCCCACCAGCCCCTCGCCTCTGGTCACTTCGGTGGAATCGCTCTGGAGACTGCGCGCCACGCCGAAGTCGACCATCACCGGCCGGCCTGCCTCGCTGATGATGACGTTGCTGGGCTTCACGTCGAGCCGGACGATGTCCAGACTGTGCAGGTACACGATCGCCCGCAGGAGACCGGTGGCGACACCGACCGCCTCGGCGACCGGGAACCCCCGCTCGCGCAGGCGCTGGTTCAGGCCGTCGCCGTGGACGAAGTCCATGACGATGCCCAGCCGGCCGTCGGGCTCGTCGAGCAGCTGGTACGTGTGCACGACGTTCGGGTGGTCCAGTTGCAGGGCGATACGGGCTTCCCGCAGGAACCGGCTGCGTGCCTCCTGGTCCTCGCCGAGCGTCGGACTCAGCACCTTGATCGCGCGGAGGGCACCCGCGCCGAACTGGGCGTCCCGCGCGACGTAGACGGTGCCCATCCCACCGACGCCGAGGACGTCGACCAGCTCGAAACGCCCGTCGCCCATGAAACGCTCCGAACGGGGCACCCGCAGCGTGCCGCTCCCGGCCCGAGTGAAGCGGCCCGCGGGGGACGGATGCGGCCGGCCGGCCGGGGCGCCCGTGCTGTCGGGATCCGCGCCCGCCGGAGGCTCGCCACGGTGCGGGAACGAGGGGCCGGCGCCCGGGGGCGAGGGGGCGGCGCCCGGGAACGGGCTGTCGTTCGTGAGCACACCGCCGAGCAGGTCGATGCTCTCCCGTTCGTTCGCCCGGGCAACCCGCAGCACCCGTCCCCGCATCCGCCGGCTGAGCCGGTAGGTCGCCATCCGGGCCTGGGCGACACCACCGACAAAGGTGCTCTCACCGCTCCCGCCAGGCCGCTGGTCCTCGATCACGCCGTTGGCGGCGAGATGGCGCAGAACCAGGTCCACCCGCCGTTCCGACAGGGACAGCAGCGGCGAGAGCCCCCGCTCGCCGGAGACGACGTCGGTGGCGGTGAACACACCGCCCTCACTGCGCAGCACCCAGTCGGTCACGTAGTGGGCGCCCAGCCGGAACCTGTCCTCCTCCAGGCTGCGTCCCTCCTCGCCGGAACGGCCGAGCAGCCCGTTCAGGACATCGGAGAGATCCGCGTAGAGACCGATGCGTTCGACGTCCTCGGGGGACATCCGGATGACCGGGACGCTCGTCCGCTGGAACGTCTCCCAGACGATGAGGTCGTTGAGCTCCTGGACGAGCCGGCGCGGCACGCCACGCCCCTTGTAGTCCAGGTAGTTCGCCACCCGTTCCACGGACTCGGCGTTGTTGGGGCCCTGTCCGCACACCTCGCGGAGCAGGCTGGTGCCGCTGTCCCACACGCACGGCACGTAGGCCCGCCAGGAGAAGACACTCTCGAAGATCCCGATACCGAAATCGCTGTCGGTGACCGCACGGTCCAGCACGTCGACGCCCGCCACGAAGATGAAGTGTGCCGCGGACGCCGTCAGCACGTTCTTGAAGACGGTGAGGATCTCGTCGAAGCTCTCCATTCCACGCGGGCTGCTCGTCAGCTTGTCGAGCTCGTCGATCACCACCACGAGATGGACGGGCGCGGCCGGCCGGCGCCGGCGGAACCCGCGGCCACGGCCGTGGCTTCTCGACCGGCCGAGCATTTCGACGATCCGCAGAAAATCGTGCTCGACGTCCCCGTCCGCGTAGGTGAGAAAGGACGCCTCGGTCGCCAGCGACCGGGTGGTCTTCGTCCCGCGTTCGAGTTTGGGGGCGAGTCCCGCAAACGGCAGCTGGCCGTTCGCGCCGAACGTGCGGTTGAGCTCGTGGCCCTCCTCCGAGCGGGAGGTCAGCGACATCGACGTGCGGGCGTACGCGAGCAGGATCGAGTTGCGGATGTCCTCCTCGAGCTCGGCGAGCACGCCGGTGTCGTCGAGGGTTTCCACCACCCGCCGGGTCACCGCGAACAGGAACTCGTTGCTGGTGACCGGCCGGGCCACGTTGAGGAAGACGGGCAGGTAGCGGCGATTGCCGCTGTACTGGGACAACCATCGCAACGTCGAGCGGACCAGCGTGGTCTTGCCGGCGCCGCGGAAGCCCGCGATGAGAAAGGCGCCGCCTTCCGAACGGTCGATCCGGGCGCGCAGGGTGTCCGCCAGCCGGCCGTGCCCGAGCCGTCCGCGAATGTCACGTTCCAGCGCCGGGCCGTGCACGTAACGGAAGTCGCCGGATAAGACCACGTCCGTCGACGGACTCCCCCAACCGACCATGTGAATACCGTACCCAGACCGGCGCCGTTGCGTGACACCCAGATCACCGCCATCGCCGGATTCGGCCGGCGAGCGGAATTCGGCCGGCACCCCGTGACCGCCCGCCCGGCCTCGTCACGGACAGGCCCGCACGAGCGCCCGAGGCGACTTCACCGCCATCGTCGGCCTGGGGATGCCGCGGGCAGGCGCGCACGAGCGGCCGGGTCACGCACGAGCAACCGGATAAGGCGTCGAACCACCGGCCACCGGCGCGCGGGGCCTGGGTGACCGCCGCTGCGGCGCGGGTCGGCCCCTCTCGGCAGGCCGCGACGCCCGGACAGGCCGGATCCGGTCCCGGCTCTGATCCCGGCCCTCCGCCCACAAGGACATCACGGTCCGCCAGTGGCGGATTACGGCGTCGACTGGTGGGCCGGGCAGGGCGTCGGCGTGAAAATTCCGCATTGACCTGTCATCCGAGGTCCTCTACGGTGTCCGAACGAACAGTTGTTTGTAACCTACATCACCCTCCGCCCCATCCCCCCGCGAGTACACCGCGACCCGAACGCCGAGAACGGAAGACCCCTCCGGCTCCCAGCCTCCTGACCCTACGGGATCAGCGTCTTCCAGAGAGCGACAGAGGCCACCATGAACACAACGGTGCGCATCTCCAGAAATCTGTCAGCACCCTGGCCCTGACCCTGGCCGTCGGCCGCTTCCGCCAGTGATGCCGACAAACTGCCCCGCCTGCCCCGCGCCCCGGCCCGACGCGCGCGAAACGGCATCCCACCCGGCGGCCCGACCAGCCGGACGCGGCGGGCACGGCGGGCACGGCGGGCGTGTCCGACACGGTGGGCACGGCGGGCGCAGCCACCGGTCGGGCGGGAGCGGCCCGGGCCAGCGTGGGCGACTCCGGCCCGGGCCGCTCCCGCCCGACCGCGGAACACCGGCCCAAAACCGCGGAACAACACCGCGGAGCGGCCGGCCCGCGAAAATCATCCGATCACGCAATATGCCAACGCAACGGAGGACGCCAGATGACCGACGACTACGAACCGTCGCCGAGAAGGCGCGGAAGCCAGGCGCGTACGAAACCCGCCAAGAACACACCCCCGCGCCCGGAACAGCAGAGAAGGAGACGCTCGGTCGGTGAGTGGCTCAACCGTATCCGGTCCGGTGAACCAGCGGCGGAAAGCACACCGGCTTTATGCACCGGCCAGCACCCGCGCCAGCACCGGCGCCGCTGGCCGCTGTCCGGGCGGCCGCATCCCCGGCCCCTCGTACGGCGGCGAGGAATCGTCGCCACAGCCGCGGTGATCGCCGCGGTGACGGGCCTCGTCTCCTGTTCGTCGGACGGCGGCGGCAACACGGCGAACGGTTCGGGAACGCCCGAAATCGTCGTGGGCAACATCGGGACGTACAGCGGCCCCACCGCGTCCTCCCAGGCGCAGGCACAGGACATGGCAAAAGCCTGGGCATCATGGGTGAACGCCCACGGCGGGATCAACGGGCGCCGCGTCAGACTGGTTGTCATGGATGACGGGGGGAACGCGACGACCGCGCTCTCCCAGGTCAAGAAACTCGTCGAGCAGGAACACGTCGTCGCGGTCATAGGAAACCACTCGAACTCGGACGTGAACTGGGCGTCCTACATCAGCGGCACGGACGTGCCCGTCATCGGCGGCACCTCCCTGGACCTGCCTTCGTGACGAACCCGTCCTTCTTCCCGGTCGGGCCGTCCGTCATCGCGGGACTGTACGGGGTGCTGCAGATAGCGAAAGCGAAAGGCCCGAAGATGGGCCTGCTCTACTGCGCGGAGGCGCCGCAGTGCGCCAGCGCGGTGCCGCTGTACACGACGCTGGCCAAGGCGCTCGGCCTCAGTATTCCCTACAACGCGAAGGTGGCGGCCTCGGCGCCCGACTACACCTCGCAGTGCCAGGGCCTGAAGGAGGCGGGCGTCCAGTCCGTGAGCGTGCTGGCGCCGTCCGACACCGTCGTCCGCGTGCACCGGGCCTGCGCGGACCAGGGCATCAACGTCCCGGAGGTCGCCCAGGACGGCACCGTCACGACCAGCTGGCTGAAGGAGCCGTCGCTCAACGGAATGCGGGCCGTCGGATATGTCGCGCCCTTCTACGACAGGTCCATACCGGCGACCCGGGAATTCCACGACGCCATCCAGCAGTACGCGCCGGGCATCGAGGCGGTGCTGTCCGAGCAGTCGGCCGATGTCTGGGCCAGCGGAAAGCTCTTCGAGGCCGCGGTCAGGGCCGCGCCCGCCGGGGAGCTCACGGCCACCGCGGTGAAGAAAGGCCTCTACAGCCTCCGGGACGAGACGCTCGGTGGCCTCACGGTCCCGTTGAACTTCGTGGCGGGAAAGCCGACCTCCATCAAGTGCTGGTTCACGATGGGCATCGAGGACGGCGCGTTCGTCGGGCCGAACGGCCTGGCGACGCAGTGCGCTCCCGCGTCCGTCGTTGATCCCGTGGTCGCGACCCTCGGCTGACCAGTCCTCGGGCTGGGACGGCCTCTCGGTGCCGTCCCAGCCCGGTATGCCGATCGTTTGGGAGATCCAGAGTGACGACCTTACTTCCGTTCCTGGTCGCCGGGCTGACAACGGGCTCCGTCTACGGGATCGCCGGGCTGGGCCTCGTGCTGACCTACAAGACGTCGCGGCTGTTCAACTTCGCGCACGGCGCGCTCGCCACCATCGCGGCCTTTCTTTTCTACACCCTGCACGTCCAGCACCATCTGCCGTGGCCGCTGGCCGCGTCGATCTGCGTTCTCGTCGCCGGCCCGGTACTCGGGCTCGCTTTCGAGCTGGTCGGCCGAATGATCAGTGACCGTTCCCTGCCGGTACGGGTCGCCGGCACGGTCGGTATTCTGCTTGTCGTACAGGCGGTGATATCACTCGTCTACGGCGCGACGGAGACCCGCAAGGTGCCGCCGTTCCTGGGAACTCATGTCCTCCGTGTGGCGAACACGAGCATCACCCAGGACAAAATCATCATCTGGGTCATCGGCGCGGCGGCGACGCTCGCACTTTTCCTCGTCTTCCGGCACACCCGGCGGGGCCTTGCGATGCAGGCCGTCGTCGACGACATCGACCTGCTCGACTGCGCCGGCACCAGCCCCGTACGGGTCCGGCGGCTCGCGTGGGTCATCGGCGTCTCGTTCGCCGCGCTGTCAGGTGTGCTGCTGGCACCGCTCGTCACCCTTGACGGGGTGACACTGACGCTGCTGGTGGTCCAGGCTTTCGGCGCGGCCGCCATCGGCAGGTTCTCGAACCTGCCCGCCACCTATCTCGGCGGCCTGCTCATCGGTGTGGGCGGCGCCCTCTGCTCGAAGTACTTCACCACGGGCCTGCTGGCGGGAATACCGACCGCGTTGCCCTTCCTCGTCCTGTTCGCCGTCCTGCTGGTCTCCCCTCGCGGCCGGCTCGGGGAGCGGGCGGCGGCGCTGCCGCGGTCCGTGGCACAGTGGCGTTTCCCGCTCCCGTTCCAGCTGGCGGGCGCGGCAGCCGTCCTGGTCCTCCTCCTGACCGTCCCCGGATTCGCCGGGCTCCACCTGACCGACTGGACCCTGTTCCTGACCTCGACGATTCTCTTTCTCTCCCTGGGCCTGCTGGTACGCAGCTCGGGGCAGGTGTCGCTCTGCCACGTGGGTTTCACCGCGATCGGCGCGGCCGCCTTCTCCCGTCTGACGGTCGGCCACGGGCTGCCGTGGTTCGCCGCGCTGCTGCTGTCCGCTCTCGTCGCGGTGCCGATCGGCGCCGTTCTCGCGATTCCGGCGATCAGGCTCTCCGGGCTGTACCTCGCCCTGGCGACCCTGGGATTCGGCATTCTCCTCGCCTACATGTTCTACACACAGAGCTACATGTTCGGCGGCATAGGTGCCGGGCTGACCGAGCCGCGGCCCCAGCTGGGCTGGCTCGACCTCGAAAGCGACCGTGGCTACTACTATCTGGTGCTGGCATTCACCGTCGTGGTCACGGCCATCATCGTGCTGCTGGTACGCAGCCGGCTCGGCAGGCTGCTGCGGGCGCTGGCCGACAGCCCGACGGGCCTTGCCGCCAGTGGCACGTCGACCAACGTCACTCGCGTCCTGGTCTTCTGCATCTCGGCTTTTCTCGCCGCGGCGTCGGGTGCGCTTGCCGGCGGCGCGGTCAGCACGGTGACAGCCGACTCCTACCAGCCGTTGACGTCGCTGGTCTATTTCGCCCTGATCGTCATCAGCCCGGGCGGTGAGCCCTGGTACGCGCTGCTGGCCGCCGCGGGCCTCACCCTGGTTCCGTCGTACGTGAGCGGCGACAACATCGCCACCTGCCTCCAGCTCGTCTTCGGCGCGGCGGCGCTCCTGCTCGCGGTCACGCCGCCGTCGCTGCGCTGCGTCCCCGCGGTGGTCCAGCGCACCGCCGGACAGCTCGGCCGCCGCCGGCCGTTCACCCGCGGGCCGCGCGTGAACGGCGCCCGCGGCGGCTCCGGTGCCAGCGCCGCTGCCGCCGCCAGCACGCGCCCCAGGGCCGCCGCCGGCACGCTCACGGTACGCGGGCTCGGGGTGCGCTTCGGCGGCCTGGTGGCCGTGGACGGCGTCTCCCTCGAAGCCCGGACCGGACAGATCACCGGTCTGATCGGCCCGAACGGGGCCGGCAAGACCACGACCCTGAACGCCTGCTCGGGAGTGCTCCGACCGACGAACGGAAAGATCTCCTTCGGCGGCCACGACATCTCCCGGCGGGGCCAGGCCGTTCGGGCCCGGCTCGGCATCGGCCGCACGTTCCAGCAGATGGAGCTGTTCGACTCGATGACCGTGCGGGAGAACGTCGCGCTGGGAGCGGAGGGCGGCTTCGCCGGGGCCAGCCCGCTCAGCCACTTCCTGAGCTCGGGCAGGCAACGAAACCTCGTCAGGCAGCGCGCCGAGGAGGCCATCCGGCTCTGCGAGCTGGAGGATGTCGCGGAATCGCTCGCCGGGGCCCTGTCGACGGGGCTGCGCCGGCGGGTCGAGCTGGCCCGCGGCCTGGCCGGGCCGTTCCGCGTCCTCCTGCTCGACGAACCGTCGTCCGGCCTCGACCGGGCGGAAACCAGCCGGTTCGGCGAGACCCTCCAGCGCGTCGTGCGGGACCGGGGAATCGGCATCCTGCTCGTGGAGCACGACATGGCGCTCGTCAACGAGATATGCGACCACATCCACGTCCTGGACTTCGGTAGACCCGTCTTCGACGGGACGCCCGACGAGGTGATGGCGTCCCCGCTCGTGCGGGCCGCCTATCTCGGGGGCGACGCCGTCGAGACCGTCGCACGGCAGCCCGTGAGGGAAGTGGTGTCATGACAACACGGACGAACAGTGCCACCACCGCGGGCGACACGAAGCCGTATGCCCTCTCGCTGCGGGCGGTGCAGTCGGGTTACGGCCGGTCGACGGTGTTACGCGTGGTCGACCTCGACGTACCGGCAGGCGGGGTGGTCGCCCTGCTCGGTGCCAACGGCGCGGGAAAGACAACACTGCTGCGCACCGCGGCGGGTCTGAACAGGCTCCAGCGCGGCCGCGTATCGATCGGCGGCGTCGACCATTCGGGCACTCCGCCGTATGCGCGTACCCGCGCCGGCCTGTGCCTCATCCCCGAGGGGCGGGGAATCTTCCGGTCGTTGTCCGTGCGGCAGAACCTTCGCCTCCAGCGGCCACCGTGGCTTCCGGAAACCAGGCCCGACCGGGCGCTGGAGGCTTTCCCGGCACTGCGGCAGCGGCTCGACGACACCGCCGGCACGCTCTCCGGCGGGCAGCAGCAGATGCTCGCGCTGTGCCGGGCCTACCTGTCGGATCCACAGGTCATCCTGGTGGACGAGGTCTCCATGGGCCTGGCACCGAGGATCATCGACGAGATCTTCGTGTCGCTGCGACAGCTGGCCGCGAGCGGGGTGTCGCTGGTCATCGTCGAGCAGTACGTGGAACGCGCGGTCGAGTTCGCCGACGCCGTCGTCGTGCTGCGGCGCGGAAAAGTGGTGTTCGACGGGACGCCGGACACGCTGGACCACGACGCGCTCGTCAACAGCTACCTCGGCTCAGGGGATCCCGTGGCCGACCGGTCATAGGGACCGGCCCCCGGCGCCACTGGACCATACCCGGTCCGGGTGGCGCCGGGGGCCGGCGGTGTGCCCGGCGGATATGTCCGGCGGACGTATCGACGTGACGCCCCGACGCGGTGACCAGAACCGATCGGAGAACCGGTCAGAGAGTGGTGTAACCACCGTCGATCAGGATCATGTCACCGGTGATGAACGACGACTCGTCACTCGCCAGGAAGACGGCCAGCCGGCCCACCTCGGTGGGGGTCCCGTATCGCCCCAGCGGCGTCGCCCTGACCACGCCCTCGATGAGCTCCGGCGGGAGGCTGTCGGTGATCTGCGTCCGGATCGGCCCGGGGCAGATCGCGTTGACGCGGATGTTCCGGCTTGCGTACTCCGCCGCCGCGGTCTTCGTCAGCATGGCCACGGCACCCTTTGCCGCGCAGTACGCGGGCATTCCCGGGAAAGCGACCATCGCGGCCATCGACGCCGTGTTCACGATCACTCCCCCACCGTTCTCAAGTAACTTGGGGATGGCGTAGCGCATACCGAGGAACACCCCTCGCCCGTTCACACCGAAGACGCGGTCGAACTCCTCCTCCGGATAGTCACCGGTGTGGGCCACCGCCCCGTCGATACCCGCGTTGTTACAGAGGACGTCGAGCTTGCCGAAGTGGGAGACGGCCGCATCCAGCATGTTCCGGACGTCCTGCCCCCTCGACACGTCGGCGTGCACCGCGTAGCAGTCGCTCCCGAGCCGCTTGGCGACCTCCTCCTGCTGGCCCGAGATATCGACGGCGACGACCCTGGCCCCTTCCTTCACGAACTCCTCGGCAATACCGGTGCCGATTCCCGAGCCCGCCCCGGTGACGACAGCAACCTTCCCTTCGAGCCGCCCAGCCACGTCTCTCCCCTTTCCAAGATCCATGCTATCGGACGATCATTCATCCCGATCCTAGGCCCGACCAGAACAAAAAACAATGGTTTGTTCCGCTCCTTTCCCCTGCCCGAGGAACACGGATCAGCACCCGCCACGACAGCGACACGCGTCGAGCCGGGCGGTCACGGCGGCCTACCGGACAACCGGGCCACCGGGCATTGCGCCAGCACACCCGCGCACGCCCGGCCACCGGCTTTCCCGCGCCCTTGACAGCGGCGGCCAAAGCCTGGAGCGCGATCCGCTACCAGCCTTCTACCTGTGGTTATATCTCATAGCAACATCTCGATTACGCTTGACTGTGACCTACTTGACAGGTCAAGTAGCGCCTGTTATGTTCATAAAAACAAACGTATGTTTGTATCGCATCGAAAGGCGACCGCACCAAAAGACAGCAAAAAGACGGGAGGTACCCGGACGGTACGTCAGCCTGTACGGGCGCAGGATGGTGCGCCCACAGAAATCCTGATGTCGAACACCGGTGCCCGGGCGGCGCAGCCACCCGCAACAGGTCGGGCCGTGAGGCATCCGGCTCGATTCCCCGCCGCCACCGTGACAGTGAAGCGGCGCATTCAGGCCGTCAGCGTCCTGGCCCACGAGCGCATATCGGCCGCGGTTGGCGCCGACCGGCACCCGCCAGCATGCCGTTCCCCGGCCACGGGAAACCCGCCCCTTACCCACGCGACCCGAGCCATACGTTTAATGGAGGTGCTCTTGTGACCACGAGCGAAGGGTTCCGGAGGGACATCTTCTCCGACTTCGACATCGAGGACCCGGAGTTCAACGACCGCTTCTACGAGGTCCTCGACGAGTTCGTGGACAGGTGCCCGGTCACCCGCAGCAATGTCGGGAACGGGTACTGGCTGATCAACCGCTACCAGGATGTCAAGCGCGCCGGCCAGGACTGGCGGACCTTCAGCAGCGCCAAGGGCTTCGAGCCCAACCGTGACCCGGAACGCCCCTACCTGATGCCGGAGGAGTCGGATCCGCCCCGGCACAACCTCTGGCGGAACGCGCTGAACCCCTACTTCTCCCCGGACGCGATCAGCGCCTTCGAGGACTCCATCCGGACGGAGGCCGTCACCCTCATCGACGCTTTCATCGACAGGGGTGAATGCGAGTACATCAAGGAGTTCTCGTCGGTGCTGCCCGGCTCGGCGATGTTCAAGAACCTGCTGGGCCTGCCCACCGACGACGTCCCCATGCTCATCAAGCACATGGACGCGGGCTTCTACGGGCCCAAGGAGGAACGCACCGAGAACCTGACCAGGGCATTCGTCCACCTCGGCGAGTACCTGGGCCGCCGGGCCAAGGAGCCGCCGCGCGGCGACGTGGTGGACGTGATCGCGGCGGGTGTCGAATACGAGAACGGCGAGCCGTCCCCCTGGCAGGACCGGGTCTCCATCATCACCGACCTCGCGCTCGGCGGCATCGTGACCGCGACGTTCGTCATGTCGGGTGCGATGTCCCACCTCGCCACCCACCCCGAGGACCGCAAGGCGCTGGCGAACGACCCGAGCCTGATCCCCCAGGCGGCCGAGGAGTTCGTTCGGTACTTCCCACCGGTGGTCGCGCTCGGCCGGTCCGTGACCACGGATGTCGAGATAGGCGGGCACCACTTCAAGGAAGGCGACTTCATCCTCCTGAACTACGCGTCGGCGTCACGGGACCCGAAGGCCCTGGACAGCCCCAGGGAGTGCAACATCTTCCGGGAGCGCATCCCCCACTCGGCCTTCGGCGTCGGTGTCCACCGCTGCATCGGTGCCCACCTGGCACGCCTGGAGATCAAGGTCGCCCTCGAGGAGTTCCTCCGCCGTATTCCCGAGTTCAGCCTGAAGCCCGGCACCCGGCCCGAGTACGAGACCGGGATTCTCCGCAGCATGAAGAAGCTCCACCTGGAGTTCCCGACACGGCGCGGCGCATAACCGGGAGCCCACGGTGCCACCGGGCGGCGGGCGCGGGCCAACGTTGTTTCGTCACCGTGCCCGCTCCCGTGCCGCTCCCGTGCCCGCGCGGGTCACGACGTCCGGGGGCGACGGCCGTCCAGGGCGTGGCCTGCCCTCCTCGGCCGCGGGGACCGCTGACGGTGGCGGCACGAACACCACGAGACCGCTGAACGAGTGAACGATGGATGGTGACGACCGTGAAGGTCAGCGTCGACAACAGCAAATGTGAGGCACATGGCCAGTGCAACATGATCGACGAACAGATATTCACTCTCGACGACCAGGGCTACAGCAACATCGGCAAGGACAGACCAGTGCCCGAGGGATTAGAGGACAACGCCGATCAGGGCGTGTACAACTGTCCCGTGAACGCACTGTTCATCGACCGTTCGTAGCCGCACCGACCGCTGGTTCCACCGACCGGCCGTAGCTCGCCGCCGGGGATCCGGCCGGGCCCGCTCCGACGCGCCATGGGAGACACCGGCCATGATCGGCGCGAGTCTGCTGCCGTGTACGCTTTTTGGCCGCGTCAGTATGCGCAGCGGCGAACTCGCGCCGATCTTCTTCTGCGTTCTGCGTTCTGCGTCCAGCGGCCGGCG
>NZ_CEVIVD010000007.1:23799-44772 GCF_982290655.1 Protofrankia sp. CiP1_Cm_nod3 | reverse complement strand
TTCTGGATCTCGACCGGCCCCTCGTCGAAGACCGTGATGTCCGTGACGATGTATATCGGACTGGGCCAGTCGACGTTGACGACGAACGTCACCCCGTTGTTCGGATCCCAGGGCGCGCCGTGCGGGGCGATATTGGACACCGTCACGTTCGCCGCCCCGATGAACCGCTGGTGGTTCTGGTCGGCGAACCCGCCGTGCGCGTCCGGGTCGGTCACCGGAATATACTCGCTGGCCGCGACGTGCACGATCGAGTTGGCGTTTATCGCCCCCCAGTTGAAGTTCAGCTGTTGGCGCCCGTGCAGCGCCCCCCAGTATTTCCGGATGTGCTGCGGCATCGCAACCACCCCTTTCTCGGCAGGGCCCGGCAGGAAACTCCTCGCCATGCCGGTGGGACCGCGGGGAACCCGCCTCGGCGAGGAGCGGGCGCGCCCCGGAGCCGACACGCGCCCGCTGTC
The DNA here is from genome assembly GCF_982290655.1 of Protofrankia sp. CiP1_Cm_nod3. NCBI lineage: Bacteria > Bacillati > Actinomycetota > Actinomycetes > Frankiales > Frankiaceae > Protofrankia > Protofrankia sp. CiP1_Cm_nod3. The sequence goes on along the minus strand of NZ_CEVIVD010000007.1, from coordinate 44,317 downwards.
GTCGCGCCCCGCCGCGAGGCGGGACTGCTCACAGCGGCGAGTCTGCTCCGCACGGAAGCGGCCGGCATCAGTGGTAACCCTGAAAAAACCGGCCATTGCGACGGCGGCTCCCCCTGGTCCCGAGCCCTCGGAGCGGTCCGGGCCGCGACCGCTCAGGCCGCGTGGCGGGGAACCGCGGCCGTCCCGAAGATCTTCTGGCACCGGCGGCGGGCCCCACGGACCCAGCCGGCCGTGCGCTGCGCGGCGGCGGCTGTCCAGGTGGCGGACGAGGTTCGCCAGCGCGTCACCGGCCAGGGTGGGCAGCAGCCCGCCGGGCAGGGTCCGGTCGTGTCAGTCGATGTCGATGCGGGCGGCGGCGCGCGTCAGGGCCGGGGAGAGCCGGCTGAGGAGGCGGCCGGCCCTGGCCTCGACGGTGACCGGGACGACGGCCCTGTTCTCCCGGACAGCGCGCAGGATCTGCCAGGCGACCTTCTCCGGGGGGAAGTTGCGCCTGGCGTAGAGCGCGGCGAAGCGGTCGCGGGTGGCGTCGAGCCCGTCGGCGGAACGGCCGGAGAAGGTGCTGGTCCGGGCGATGTTGGTGTTGACGATGCCGGGGCAGATGGTGCTGACGCCGATGCCGGCGGGGGCGAGCTCGGCGCGCAGGCAGTCCGACAGCATGTAGACGGCCGCCTTGCTGGTGGCGTAGGCGGCCAGGACCTTGCTGGGCAGGTACGCGGCGGCGGAGGCGACGTTGACGAGGTGACCGCCCTCCCCGCGCTCGACCATCAGGGTGGCGAAGGCGCGGCAGCCATGGACGACCCCGCCGAGGTTGACCTCCAGGATGTGCCGCCACTCCTTCTCGGTGGTCCGCAGGAAGGTGCCGCCGTGGCCGACACCGGCGTTGTTGACCACGATGTCGGGGACGCCGTGGGCCACGGCCACCTCTCTGGCGAAGGTGTCGACGGCGGCGCTGTCGGCGACGTCCACCCGGTAGGCGTGGGCCTCGGGTGCGCCGAGCAGGCGGGCGAGTTCGACGGTGCGCTCGGCGGTGGCCAGGTCGAGGTCGCAGACCACGACGGCGGCGCCGTGCTCGGCGAAGGCCAGCGCGGTGGCCCGTCCGATGCCGCTGCCGCCGCCGGTGACGACGGCCAGCTTCCCGGCGAAAGCCGCCCGCTCCAGGCCACGGCCGAGGCGCGGGCCGAGGCGCGGGCCGAGGCGGAGGCGCTGGCGCTGGCTGGCGGCCTGTTCCCGGCTCGAGGCGGCGGCCCGCTCGAGGGCGGGGGCGGCGGGCGCGCCGTCGGCGTGCGCGGCGATTTCTCCGATCATCTGTGCCACGGTGGGGCCTTTCTCAAGCAGTGCGGACCAGTGCCCGGCGGTCAGGGTGCGCCGCCACAGACGGGGCGCCCAGCGGTCGAGATCGTCGCCCAGCGCGGGGCTGACGTAGCGGTCCCGGGTAAGAGTGATCAGCTGCACCGGTACGGCGGTCGGGCGCTGCCGGGGCCGCAGCAGGTGGCGCAGCATGTTGGCCCGGTACAGCGCGATCCCGCGGACGGCGTCGGCGGCGAGGGTGGGCCGCGGGTGGCCGGCCCGCGGGGTGACCCCTTCGGCACGCGCCAGCACGCTCCCCCACCGCGCGGCCAGCCCGAGCCGCCAGCCGGCCGGGGCGAGCAGCGGCAGGTGGAAGAGGCCGATGTACCAGGAGCGCGTGGCCTGGGTGAGCAGCTGGCCGAGGTGATGCGGGGTGGGGCGGGCGAGCCGGCGGCGCGCCCAGTGGCCGGCGTGGTCCAGGCAGGGGCCGGACAGGGAGGTATAGGAGGCGATGCGGCCCGCCGCCCGGGGGTCGGTGACGGCCTCCCAGGCCTGGATGGACCCCCAGTCGTGGGCGGCGAGGTGCACCGCCCGGTACGGGCTGACCGCGTCGGCCACTGCGAACAGATCGTCCGCGAGATGCGACAGACGGTAGCTGCTTACCCCTCTCGGCGCCCCGGAGGCCCCGGCGCCGCGCACGTCGTAGCGCACCACATGGTGGCCGTCGGCGGCGAGGGCGGCGGCGACGTCGTCCCAGACCCCGTGGGTGTCGGGGTAGCCGTGCACGAGCAGCACCGTCGGCCCGGCCGGGTTGCCCTGCTCGTACATGGCCAGCGGCACACCGGCGGAGACGACCGCCCGCCGCCTCATCGCGCCTCCACCGCGACGCCCGACGCGACACCCGGCACCACAACACCCGGCACTGCGAGATCCGGCACCGCGAGATCCGACGAGGTGTCCGCGGCCCGCTGCCAGCGGCGTACGTGCGGCAGGTCGTCGTCGAGCCAGTAGGCGTCGTCCTCGGTGACCACCAGCAGCTCCTCGAACTTCAGGCCCACGTCGCGGAACGCGACGTGCGGCTCGACTGCCCACAGCCCCGGCGTGGGCGCGTGCCGGGAGGCACGGCCGTCGGCCCACAGCGGCGACCGGCCGTACCGGCGCTCGCCGAGGAACTCGCGGCCGAGGGTCTGCAGCGTCCGTACGCCGAAGCCGAGGACGCTGACCCCGGCGGGCCCGCGGGCGGTCGTGCGGGTGATCTGGTGGCCGATGACCCGTCCCGGGTAGACCCGGTGCCGGTTGTCGTAGCCGTGGCGGGCGATGAGCGCGTCCACCCGGGCGTAGATCTCGTTGAGCGGTGTGCGCCGGCGCGCCTCGGCGACGATCAGGTCGCGGTATTCGCGCAGGTCACGGTCGATCCTGTCCCAGACGGGGCTGGCGCCGGCCCGGCCGGCGTACCCGATGTCGGCGGTGTAGCCGTCGATGACGGGAGCGCAGTCGAGGATGTACGGCATGCCCTCCTCGAGCCTGCGCCGGCTCGGGAAGAACTGCAGCGGCGTGCGGAAGTGCCGGAAGGCGGTCCGGTCACCGAACCAGGCGAAGGGGATGTGGAAGAAGTCCTGGACGCCGGCGGCGGCCAACTCCCGGCCCAGCCGCGCGCTGGCCTGGCGTTCGGTCACGCCGGGCTCCAGCCAGGCCCCGACCCGCTCGGCGCAGGCGTAGGCGAGCCGCTGCAGCTCACGGAAACGGTCGAGGTCGCCGCCGTCGTACGGGAAGGCCGTCGTGGCCTGGGAGCGCCGGCGGGCTGATGTCCGGGCCGGTGTCCGGAGCGGTGCGGTCATGGATGTCGCCTCCGGGTCGGGTGCCCACCGGTTCGGGTGGGCACTTCGCACGACTACACAGTTCGACTACTTGGGGTGAGCAAGAGGCTCGGGGTGACTAAGAGATCACAGGTCCAGGACGAGGCTTTCGCCCGCGCGGGCGCGGGAGACGCAGACGAGCATCGCGCCGTCGGCACGCTCGGTGTCGGTGAGCCGATGGTCACGGTGATCGACGGCTCCGGCGAGGACGCGTTGGCGGCAGATCCCGCAGAAGCCCCGCCGGCAGGAGTACGCGACCGTGGGGACGGCCTCGGCGAGCACGTCCAGGACGGAGCGGTCGGCGGGCACGGGCAGCACGCGCCCGCTGCGGGCCAGCCGCAGCTCGAAGGGCCGGCCGTCCCAGGGCGGCGGGACGGGCGCGAAGCGCTCGACGTGCAGGCCGCTGGCCGGGCTCACGTCGAAGGCCGCCTGGATGCCGTCGAGCATGGGAGGTGGGCCGCAGGCGTAGACGGCGGCCCCGGCCGGGGCGCGGCGCAGCAGGCCGGCGGCGTCGGGAGCCCCGCGCTCCCCGCCGGAGAGGATCTCCACCCGGCCGCCGAACCCGCGCAGCTCGTCGGTGAACGGCAGCGACGCGCGGCCGCGGCCGCTGTACACCAGCCGCCAGTCCAGGCCGAGCCGGGCGGCCTCGCGGGCCATCGGCAGGATCGGGGTGATGCCGATACCGCCCGCGACGAACAGCACGCGGGGCTCGCCGGCGAACGGGAAGGCGTTGCGCGGCCGGCCCACGGCGAGCCGGCTGCCCGTCGGCAGGGCGTCGTGCACCTCCACAGACCCGCCGCCCCCGCCGTCGACGCGGCGGACCGCGATCTGGTAGACGCCCCGGTCGGCGGGGTCGCCGCACAGGGAGTACCGGCGCCGGCGGCCGGAGGGCAGGCGCAGCTCGAGGTGGGCGCCGGGCCGCCAGGCGGGCAGCACGGCCCCGTCGGGAGCGGCCAGCCGCAGGCGGACGACGTCGTCGGCCACGTACCCGCGGCCGGCCACCACGAGGTTCAGCGCGGACGCGGGCGCGGGCGGCGGCGTGGACCGGTGCCGACGGCTGCCCAGGCGTCCGCCCGACCGGACGACCAGCGGGAACAGCACGTCACCGACGGCGGCCAGCGCCCGCATCGCGCGGTCGGCACGGGGCCTGCCGTACAGGTCGGGAGGAACGTGCCGGCCCGCCGCGGCCGGGTGATGCCCAGGCCCGGACATCAGCGGGCGGCCGCGGCGCGGGCGGCCGGGGAGGTGGCGAGGTAGGCGGCCGCCTGCCGGGCCGAGCCCTCCTGCGTGGGGTGGTAGTCACGCCTGAGGTAGCGCAGCCCGGAGCGCACGGCCTGGCCCGGGGCTGGCAGCAGCCCCCGCCGGGATGCCGCGAGGAAGGCACGCCCGCTCTCCACCCGCCGTGGCCCGCCCGGCCGCGATCCGGCCAGCCGTGGATCGGCGGCCATCAGGAAACGCGCTCCACGGATCCATAACCAGTACAGAATGGGACCGGTGATCATCATGCTGCGGATCCGCCGCGGATAGCCCGGGTCCAGGTGCCTGAGCAGGTCGTATGCGACGCTGCGGTGCTCGATCTCCTCCGCGCCGTGCCAGCGCAGCAGGTCCAGCATCACCGGGTCGGCGCCGGCCCGGTCCAGGGCGTCCGCACTGAGCACCCAGTCGCCGAGGAAAGCGGTGAAGTGCTCGACCGCGGCGATGATCGCCACCTGCTCAACGACCTGCTCCCGGGCACGCCCCGGCGGCAGCCCTGGGCGCTCCCCCAGCACCCGGTGGAAGAACCACTCAAGCTGGCGTAGATACGGGTCCGGGTCCGGCCCGCCCGCGCGCAGGTGGTCGAGCGCCCCCTGGTGGGCCTGCGCGTGGATGGCCTCCTGGCCGATGAACCCGAGCACGTCCTCCCGCACCCGGTCGTCCGTGATCATCGGCAGTGCGCGCTGGAAGACGCGCACGAACCAGCGCTCGCCCTCGGGCAGCAGCAGATGCAGCACGTTGATGATGTGGCTGGCGACGGGCTCGCCCGGAATCCAGGGCGTCGGAAGCCGTGACCAGTCGAAACGGACGTCACGCGGCCGCAGGACCAGGCCGTCGGGCTCGAACGTGGCTGCGGCGCGGGCGGTGGACGCGGTGGACGCGGCGCGGGCGGTGGCAGGGGTGCCCATCTGTTCTCCAGTGAGTATGCAGTATGATGTTTGAGTGAACTTGAAGCAGTGGGCCGAGCGGGAAGGAGTGCACCACGTCACCGCATACCGATGGTTTCGGGAAGGCAAGCTGCCGGTGCCGGCCCGCAGAGTGGGCCGGCTGATCCTGGTTGAGCCGGAGGCCGTCGAACGGCCGGCGGGGCAGACCGTGGTGTACGCCCGGGTTTCATCCGCGGACCACAAGCCAGACCTAGACCGGCAGGTCGCCCGCGTCACCGCCTGGGCCACCGGGCAGGGCCTACCTGTGGGCAGGGTCGTCACCGAGGTCGGTTCGGCACTCAACGGCCACCGAAAGAAGTTCCTCGCGCTGCTGCGCGACCCGGACGTCTCCACGATCGTCGTCGAGCACCGCGACCGGTTCGCCCGCTTCGGCGCCGAATACGTCGAAGCTGCCCTCGCCGCCTCCGGCCGGCGGCTTCTCGTGGTCGATCCCGCCGAGGTCGACGACGACCTCGTCCGAGACATGACCGAGATCCTGACGTCGATGTGCGCCCGGTTGTACGGCCGCCGCGCCGCCGCGGACAGGGCCCGCCGGGCTGTCGAAGCCGCTACCGGGGCGGCCGAGTGAGGACGTTGCAGGCGTACCGGTTCGCGCTCGACCCGAACGACGCCCAGCTCGCAGACCTCCGGCGGCACGCCGGGGCGGCCCGGTTCGCCTACAACTGGGGGCTGGCCCGGGTGAAGGCCGCCCTCGCGCAACGGGACGCGGAGAAGACCTACGGCGTGGACGGCGACCAGCTGACCCCGGTGCCGTGGACGCTGCCCGCGCTGTGACTGCGGTGGAACCAGAGGAAGAACGACGTGGCGCCGTGGTGGGCGGGGTGCTCGAAGGAGGCATTCTCCGCGGGGCTTGACCGGTTGGCGCGGGCCTTGAAGAGCTTCTCCGACGCGAAGAACGGCAAGCGGAAGGGCCGCCGGGTCGGCTTCCCGCGGTTCAAGAAGCGGGGGAAGGCACGCGACTCGTTCCGCTACACGACCGGTGTCTACGGGCCGGCCGGCGACCGGCGGGTGAAGCTGCCCCGGATCGGCCGGGTACGGGTCCACGAGCCAATGGGCGCGCTGACCAGCCGGCTCGCCGACGGCCGGGCTCGGCTGCTGGGCGCGACCGTGTCCCGCACCGCGCGGCGCTGGTTCGTGTCGTTCACCGTCGAGGTCGACCGTGAGATCCCCGACACCCCGTCCCGGCGGCAGCGCACGGGCGGCGCGGTCGGCGTCGATCTGGGCGTGAAGCACCTCGCGGTCCTCTCGACCGGCGAGACGATCCCGAACCCGAGACATCTGGCCACCTCGCTGCGTCGGCTGCGGACCGCGTCGCGCGCCTACACCAGGTCCAAGCCTGGCAGCGTGGGACGGCACAAGCGTGCCGCCCGGCTCGCCCGTATCCACGCCCGCGTCGCGGCCCAGCGCCGCGACGGCCTGCACACGCTCACCACCCGGCTCGCGAAGACCCACGACGTGATCGTGGTCGAAGACCTGCATGTGGCCGGGATGGCGCGTAACCGGCACCTTGCCCGCGCCGTCTCCGACACGGGGATGGCCGAGGTCCGCCGCCAGCTCGTCTACAAGACGTCGTGGTACGGCTCCCGGCTGGTCGTCGCGGACCGCTGGTACCCGTCGAGCAGGACCTGTTCCGGCTGCGGCAGGCGAAACCCAAGCCTGACGCTGTCGGACCGCACGTTCACCTGCCCGTCCTGCGGGCTGGCGGTTGACCGCGACGTGAACGCCGCGGTCAACCTGCGTGACCTCGTCGCCGCCAGTGCGTCGGAGACGCAAAACGCCCGTGGAGGCGACCGTAAGACCGCGCTCGCGCGGCAGGTGCCTGTGAAGCGGGAACCCGGCACCGCGCGAGCGGGTCAGACCAGGGGTGCCATCCCATCGAGGGTGGCTGCGAGGCAGAGGCTTACTCATGCTTCATGACTCGCAACGGCATCGGAGCGCTCCTCCATCACGTGGCGAGGGCGGAAGAAGACGCGGGGTGCGGCCCCGGCCCAGGACAGTGACGCACCATTGTTGAGGATTAGTCAACAGTAGGCCCTGTTGAGCTGGAGTCAATAGTTCTGTTGAGTTTTGGTTAATAAGATGGGCACATGGTTCGTCCTACCGGCGTGCGCGGCACCCGGCTCCTGCCCGCCGACCGCCGCGGCCAACTGCTGGCCGCCGCCCGCCACGTCCTGGAACGAGGGACGATCGACGACGTCCGCGTCGAGAGCGTGGCCGCCGAGGCGGGCGTCTCCCCCGGGCTGCTGTTCCACTACTTCGGCTCGCAGCGCGGGTTCCGGCACGCCGTCCTGCGGGCAGCCGCCGAGGAGCTCCTCGACCACCTGCGCCCCGACCCGTCCCTGGCTCCCGGCGAGCAGCTGCGCGCCGGGGTCGAGACCTTCGTCGAGTACGTCTGCCGCCACCCCGACGTCTACCTGGCCATCACCCGGCTCGACGGCGGCAGCGACATGCGCACCCTGCACCGCTCGACCCGCGCCACCCTGACGGGCTGGCTGACCGAGGGCCTCACCACCGCGGGCGCGCCGGCCACCCCCGCCCTCACCATGGCCGTGGCCGGCTGGCTGGCATACATGGAGGAGGTCGTCCTCACCTGGCTCGACCAGCCGGCCATGGACCGGGCCGACCTCGTCAACCTGTGCGAACGCACCTGCCACCAGATCGTCATGGCCGCCCTGAACGACTCCGAGCAGTACGAGCGGCTCACGGACCGCATCCGCGGTCGCGCCTGAGCGCCACCGTCACCACCAGCGCCGTACGACCCGCCCGGCCCCCCGCCAGGAACAGCCAACCCGCCGGGGACAGCAATCCCGCCAGGTCAGCTAAAAGACAGTCAAGCCGTCAGGGTGGCCACAAGGACAACCAAAAGGGCAATCGGCAAAACAGCCGGCGGGACGGCTGGCAGAGCCGGCGGGCAGGTTCGTGTTCCGCCCGGCTGCTCCCTGGGCACCATCATTCCCGCGGGCATTTCCGCGGGGCCCGGTAAGCGAGCCGTCCCCGTCGCGACTCACGACGCGGTAAGCCGTCGGCAATGACGAACACCCAGGCTGTCGACGAGGCCGAACTCTGTGCGAGGTCAGGTGATGATGGTTCCGGTATCACGTAAAGCCCAGTTACCCGTGCGACACAATGCGGGGCAGTCCTGCTGGCGGTACTGCTCTCCGTCGTACTTGTCGGTGCGTGCGGTTCCAGGACGACCGGCGGCGGGAGCGCGGCACCAGCCGCCGCCGCGTCCGAGCCGGCAGCCGCCGAAACCCCCTACGAAGGCACCTGTCCGAGCGGCGAGAACAGCAGGCCGCTGGCCAAGACCCGTTTCGCGCTGCACGCCGGCCTGGGGCTGGGTGCCTTCCATCGGTACATCTACAAGCCGGCACGGGAGGGGAAGTTCAGAGCGAACGCGGACAACCGGGGGCGCACGCTCGCCAAGGCGGCGGTGGCCGGTCTGTTCACCGCCCACGAGCTCAAGGTCGCCAAGGGGTTCGCGGTGGCCAATCCGACGCTGTGCAACGCCGTACAGTCGATCAGCAACAATTTCACGGCTCTCGTCGACAAGCTCAAGAACGGCAGCGCGACCGAGGCTGACGTCAACGCCAGCCAGAGCTCCTTCGACGCGCTCCGCCAGCAGGCCACCCAGGATGGTTTCGGCTTCAACGAGAAGAACGTCACCGTCCCCGGAGCCGACTGACGACCCCCACCGGGGCGCGTGACCCGCATACGCGTGTGCGCCCCGAATCCAGTTGAACAGGCCGGTTGGCGCGCGGCTGTCCACATCGCGCGCCAACCGGCCGTTCCCGCGTGAAGCCCTGGCAGGACCGGCGCGCCGGTATGCCGGTATGCCGGTATGCCGCCGCGGTCATGCCTTCCTGCCGGCGACGATCGCGGCGAGGGCGGTGGCGAGCTGTGTCTCCACGGCGGCCCTGTCGACGCCGAGCCCGGACAGCGCACCGTCGCCGTCCTCCCGCTCCAGCAGGGCGAGCAGGATGTGTTCGGTGCCGATGTATCGGCAGGAGTCACGGAGAGCACGTCGGCGAGGAACGCCTGTTGCGTGGCGCGAGCGGCTCGTCCGCGGGCCATCCATCGGGTCACGGTCGAGGAAGCGGACGGCGGCGCGTCGGCATGCCGTTTCGACCTGGAACGGAACGTCGAAGGACGCCGGGAAAGGGACGTTGAAGACGGGGAAGAGGTCGTCGATGATACGTCGGTCGGCGATGGGGCTGGAGGACGAGGCGGCTGGAGGACAAGGCGATGACACGGATCGGGTTCGCGGCCGACAGCGAGAACGAGTGCGTCCACGCCGTGCGCGAGTTCATCCGCACCGAACATGAGCTGGTGTTCCCGAGCGAGTCCACGGTGTGGACCGATATGTCACGTACCGTAGCCGAAGCGGTCGTCGCTGGCGAAGTCGACTACGGGGTGCTGATGTGCTGGACGGGCACCGGCACCGCGATAGCGGCCAACAAGGTACGTGGCGTGCGGGCCGCCACGGCCGCCGACGCGTGGACGGCCCGCGGCGCGCGGCTGTGGAACGATGCCAACGTCCTGGCCCTGAGTCTCAAACGCCTGGCCCCCGACGTCGCCGTCGAGTGTGTACGCGCCTTCCTGGAGCAGACCGAGCCCGACCCCGAGGAACTACCCGTGATCCAGGGCCTGCGAGACATCGACGGCTGACCACGCGCCCCGGTAGCACGGGGCCTACCGGCCGGGAAGTTTCACCGACGGCGGGCCCCAGCTGCCGCTGTTCGCCATCGGACTGGCATTCGGGCAGGCGGCACCGGGTCGCCGGTCTCCGCTCTCTGCTCTCCGGTCTCCGGTCTCCGGTCTCCAAGAGAGATCAACTATTGGCTGAAGCCGACACGGCGCTGGAGAAAGCCGTCTTGAGGCCATGTCCGATCTCTCAGTTGGTTTTACCCAACCAATCGAGATAGCGTGGCCGTATGACCAGTACGGCTCCTCAGACCGATCAGGCCATCGCTGGCGCGGCGGTGGCGCTCAACACCGCCGGGTGCTGGCTGTTGTCGCCGGCTACCAAGCGCCGCATCGCCGCCGAGGCGGGGCTGACCCTTCCCGCGGGCGACTACACGCTGCTGACACAGATCGACCGCTGGCAGCCGGTGCGACTGTCCACGATCGCCGAGCGGCTGGGGGTGGACCGCTCCTCGCTCAGCCCGCAGACACAACGGCTGGCGAGCGCGGGGCTGATCCTGCGGCTGCCGGACCCGCTGGACCATCGCGCCCAACTGCTGGAGGTCACCGAGCAGGGCCGCGAGGTGCTCGAACGGCTGTGGGCGGCCCGGTCCCGGGCACTGGCGGAACTCGTCGCGGGCTGGGCAGCCGAGGACGTGCACCGGCTGACCGCGAGCCTGGTGAGCCTCGCCGAGAGCATCGACGCCCGGGCGCACCGGACAGGCGCCTGATGAGCGTGGAGCGCGGCCTGGACCGGGCCGCCCTCCCCGAGCCCGCGGCCCCTGCCCCGACGCCCGCGCCCACATCCGTCCCGCTGCCGCGCCGCGCGCCCGACGGCGTGATCACGGCGCTGGCCTGCCTGGGCCAGTTCATGGTCGTACTCGACGTGTCCATCGTGAACGTGGCGCTGCCGTCGATCCACGACGCGCTCGGCTTCTCCACCGCCGACCTGCCGTGGGTCGTCAACGCCTACACCCTGACCTTCGCCGGCTTCATGCTGCTCGGCGGGCGGGCCGCCGACCTGTACGGCCGCAAGCGTGTCTTCGTCGCGGGTGTCGCCCTGTTCACCGTGGCCAGCGTGCTGGGCGGCGCCGCACCCTCGGCCGGGGTCCTGGTCACGGCGCGGGCGCTACAGGGCCTGGGCGCGGCGATCCTGGCCCCCTGCACGCTGACCATCCTGACCACGACCTTCCCCGAGGGCGCCCGGCGCGCCCGGGCGATCGCCGCGTGGACCATGGTCGGCGCGGTCGGCGGCGCCGCGGGGGCGATCCTCGGCGGCCTGCTCACGGACTACCTCGGTTGGCGGTGGATCCTGCTGGTCAACCTCCCGGTGGGGGTCGCCGTCGTGGCCGGCTCGCTGCGGTGGCTGGCCGACCTGCCGGGGCTGGGCGGGCGCAGCCTGGACGTCCCGGGCGCCGTCACGGTCTCCGCCGGGCTCACCGCGGTCGCGTACGGCATCGTCCAGGCGGGCAAGGACGGCTGGAGCCCGGTGGGAAGCTGGCTGCCGATCGTCGTCGGAGCGCTGCTGCTCGCGCTGTTCGTCGTGGTGGAGCAGTGGTTGGCGACGGTGCCCCTGCTGCCGCTGCGGCTGCTGCGGTCGGCCCTGCGCAGCGGGGCGAACGTGGTGATGTTCCTGCTGGGCGCCGGGTTCTTCGGGCTGCTCTACTTCGTCTCGCTCTACCTGCAGAACGTCCGCGGCTACAGCCCGGTGGAGGCGGGGCTGGTCTTCGTGCCGCACGCGGTGGCCACGGTCGTCGGCGCGCGGACGGCGGCACGCCTGCTGGCCGCCGGCCGCCGGCCGCCGGTGCTGATCTCGGCGGGGCTGCTGATCTCGGCGGCGGGCTTCGGCTGGCAGGCCGCGCTGCGGACGGACACGCTCGTGGCGCTGGGCGTGATCGGCCCGGGTGTGCTGGTCTTCCTCGGTATCGGTGTCGCGCTGACCCCGGTCGCCGTGACGGCCATGGCAGGCGTGCAGCCGCAGGACGCGGGCGTCGCCTCCGGTCTGGCCAACGCGGCCCGGCAGGTGGGCGGTTCGTTCGGCCTGGTGGTGCTGACCTCGCTGGCCGCCGCGCACACCAGCTCCCGTCCCGACGGCTCCGGGCCGCATCCGAGTGGCGCGGCTCTCACCTCCGGCTATGACCTGGCCTTCATCACCTCCGCGGCGATCCTGGTGGGCTGCGTACTGATCACACTGCTGTTGCCCTGGCCGCCGAAGCCGAAGGCCGGCGGCGGTGCCGGAGGGCTGACCGACCGACGGCTGGCAGCCGCCCGGCGGCGGTGGGCGCCGGTCCGCGCGGCTGGCTCCAACCGAGTTCCAGCGATCCTCCACCGCAGGGTGAAAGGTTCGAGCGGAACGGAAAGTCCGGGCTGGACGGAAAGTCCGGGCGGGGCGCAAAGTCCAGGCAGGGCGAAAAGTCCAGGCGAGACAGGCAGGACGCACGCCGGACGTCAGACGATCCGGCGGACCGGCCGCGGGCCGGGGCCATGGGTGGCGAAGCGGGGCACGGCCCCGGCGGCCTCCCTGCCCACCGTGGCGGTGGTGTCACGGCGGCCCGGCAGGTCCCCGCGCAGCAGCACGGTGATCGCCTGGTGGACGAGCAGGTAGCCCCACACCTCCTGGCGGACCCCGCTCGCCGAGCGGGACCGCAGCACCGGCACCGGCACCGGCTCGGGCCGCCCGGGTCCGCCGCCAGCCCCGGCAGCGGGCAGGGCGGACGCGGCCGTGACGGCGGGCCGGGCGTGGGCAGAGCCCGGCGTGGCCAGACCGGCCAGGCCGGCCAGCGCCTCGCGGAACCGCCAGCGCCTCGCGTACAGCTCGACGAGTTCGGCCGCGGGGGCGCGCACCGGGTCGAGCAGGCTGGTGACCAAGCGGACCGGCCGACCCGCGACGGCGCCCTCCACGACCCGGACGGGCACCGCGACGCCCGTCTCGTCCTCGTCCTGCGGGCAGTCGCCGGCGCCGTCGAGCACGCAGCGGTACGAGCCGTCGGGCAGCATGGCGTGGGGGGTCAGCGCGGTGTCGGCGGGCGCGGCCCACAACAGTTCCGCGCCGTGCTCGCGGGCCACGCACCAGGCCCGGACGCCGAGCGTGCCGAAGTCGGCGAGCAGCAGGTCGTGCCCGGTCAGGGCCCGCAGCAGCGGCCAGGTCAGCACGGCCCGGGCGCCTGCGTCCGGGCCCAGCCGGGCGTCGACGACGGCCCGGGTCGTCTCGTCGGCGAGGGCCGCGACCCGCAGGCACGGCGGGCCCTCGCCGGTGGCCGGGTCGCGGCCGAAGGCGGCCAGGTTCTCCTCGGAGTCCGGCGTCTCGATACGCAGCGTGTCCAGGGACAGCACGCGCAGCCCCCGGTAGGTGGGCGGACCACCCACCCGTGCGGCCGTGGCACGAAAGAGCGCTTCCAGCGGCTCGGCGCCGAGCCTGGCCCGGGCCCGTGACAGCGCGGCGGCCGTGGGCACCGGGCAGGTGGTCGGCCGACCCAGGCTCCAGATCAGCCCCTGGGCCAGCAGCCGCGCCACCCGCTCGTACTTAAGACCGGGAAACAGGCACAGCGCCAGCACGAAGTACACCACCACCCGGGACGGCAGCAGCCGGGTACGCATCTGGATCCGGCCGGTGTCGGCGAGCACGGCGTCGACGACGTCGGCGGGAAAAGCCCTGGTGAGCATGGCGACGGCGATGCGGTCGGCAAGCGAGTCACCCACGTCGGGGCCCGTCGTGCCGCTCAGCTCCATATTCGGTTCTCCGTTCCTATTCCTGGCGGTACCGGGCCGTTAAGTCAACAGCCCCCGGCTGGCGGCGTCAATTGTCTCTGGCCCTGCCCCGAATAGCCACGGTAGTCTCCCGACGTGCCCGCGGGAGCCGTAATTCTGATGCGCCGTCTGGACGTCGACCTCGTCCGGCAGGCAAGTGCGCTCTGTCCCTGAGCCACCTGCGTACACACCCCATATCACCAGTCACCACGCCGTGGGCCGCGGGCCGGCGATTTCCGTGTCCGCATTCCGTCCGCGCGCGTACCGGTCGACGTCCGTCGCAAGGCGGCACCGCTGATTTCCGCTCCGCAACAATCCGCTTCAGGAGTGTCCATGTTCCGCCAGTCGAGCCCACCCGTTCCCGCGCGCCGCAGACATATCGGAGGGCCGGGCCGCCGAATTCTGCCCGGAATGGCGGTGGTGCTGTGCCTGGGGCTAGGACTGGCCGCCTGCTCCTCGTCGGACGACGGCGGCGGCGGGACGGCGGCGCCCGGCCTGGGTGCCGCGCGCGGCGGCGGAATGCTGACGGTCGCGGTGGTGAGCAAGCCGCTGTGCCTGGATCCGCAGAACAACAGCTCCAACGGCAACACCGCGATCAGCCGCCAGCTGGTGTCCTCGCTCACCGACCAGGACCCGGCCACCGGAAAGATCGTCCCGTGGTTGGCCTCGAAGTTCGAGGTCGGCGCGTCGGCCACCGAGTTCACCTTCACCCTGCGCCCCGGGGCGACCTTCAGCGACGGCGCGCCGGTGGACGCGGCCGCGGTCAGGGCGAACTTCGACGCCATCGTCAGGCTCGGCGCCGTGGACGCGGTCGCCGCCAGCTACCTGACCGGCTACCAGGGCACCACCGTGGTCGACAGCCACACCGCGAAGGTCACGTTCTCCCGTCCCAACGCGCAGTTCCTCCAGGCCACCTCGACGGCCGCGCTGGGACTGCTCTCCCCCGCCTCGCTGGCCCTCGCCCCGGAAGAGCGCTGCCAGGGCCGCGGCCTCGCCGGCGCGGGCCCGTTCGTGCTGAAGGAGGCCGTGCAGGGCACGGAGATCCGGCTTGCGCGGCGCGCGGACTACGCGTGGGGCTCGCCGGTGTGGAAGCACCAGGGCGCGGCCTACCTCGACGGCATCGACTACAAGGTGGTGCCCGAGTCCGGGGTGCGCGTCGGCAGCCTGCTCTCCGGTCAGGTCGACACGGTCATCGGGGTCGACGCGCGGGACGAACGGCGGCTCGCCGCCGGCGGCGCCACCGAGCTGTCCCGGCCGGTGCCGGGCGTCACGTACAACCTGACGGCCAACACCGAGCGGCCGCTGCTGGCCGACGCCTCCGTCCGTAAGGCCCTGACCAAGGGCATCGACCGCGCCACCATCGTCCGGACCCTGCTCAGCGACCACTACCGGCCGGCCAGCAGCATCCTGACCTCCAGCACGCCCGCGTACACCGACCTGTCGGCCGACCTGGCCCACGACCCGGCAGGTGCCCGCGCCCTGCTGGACGCGGCCGGCTGGCGGCCGGGCGGTGACGGCATCCGCGCCAGGGACGGCGTGCGGCTGGCACCGACGCTGATCTACCCGGGGGTCGACACCGCCAGCCGCAACGTGCTCCAGCTGGTCCAGTCCCAGCTGCGCGAGATCGGCGTGGACGCCCAGCTCTCCGGGCTGCCGCTGAACCAGCTCGCGCCCGACCAGGACGCCGGCCGGTACGACCTGCTGTGGTTCGGCCTGACCCGCGCCGACCCCGACGTGTTGTCGACCGTCTTCGCCACCACCACCAAGAACCGCGCCCACCTGCCCGCCGGCAACCCGTTGGACACGCTGCTGGCGAAACAGTCCGAGACGCTCGACGCCGCCGAGCGCGCAGCCCTGGTCGGGCAGGCACAGCGGCAGATCGTCCAGGAGGCGTACTCGCTGCCCGTCTACGAGCAGGCTCAGTCCGTGGCGTTCGCCGGGCGGGTGCAGGGGGTGGCGCTGGACGGCTCCGCGCAGCCGGCGTTCTTCGACGCCTGGCTGGCGAACTGACCGGCCAGCAGGCACCAGCCGGGCAGCGCGGACCTGACAGCACAAATCAGGACAAAACTGTTCAGGATGGCACGGATCAGAACGCGACAGAGCATGAACAGGAGAGACGCGGAAGATGACGGTACGTCACCTGCTGCTGCGGCTGCTGCATGCGGTGGTCACCGTGTGGGCGACGTTCACGCTCTCCTTCGCCCTGCTCTACCTGCTGCCCGGAGATCCGGTCGCCATCATGCTCAGCGGCCAGGGCGGTGTCGCCAACACCACCCCCGAGCAGGTGCGCCAGCTGCGGGCCGCCTACGGCTTCGAGCGCCCGCTGCCGGAGCAGTACGCCGACCGGCTGTGGGCCGCCCTCCACGGCGACCTGGGCCGGTCGGTGGGCAGCGGCGACACCGTCGTCCACATCTTTGCCACCGCGCTGCCGCAGACCCTGGCCCTCGCGGGGGTGGGTCTGGCGCTGGCCGTGCTGCTCGGGGTGGGCACAGCGCTGGCCGCGGTTGCCACCCGGTCGCGGCGGCTGTCGCGGCTGCTGCTGTCGGCGCCCTCGCTGGGGGTTTCGTTCCCGCAGTTCGTGGTGGGCCTGGTGCTGCTGGAAGTGGTCTCCTTCCGCTGGAAGCTGCTGCCCGCCTTCGGGCACACCGGCGGCAGCGGGCTGGTGCTGCCCGCGATCACCCTGGCCATCCCGACGGCCTCGGTGATCACGCAGGTCTTCGCCCGCGGCCTGGCCGACGTCCTGCTGTCGCCCTACGTCGCCACCGCCCGGGCCAAGGGGGCCGGGCGGGCCAGGGTGCTGCTGCTGCACGCCACCCGCAACGCGGCGCTGCCGCTGCTGTCCCTACTGGGGCTGATCATCGGCAGTCTGCTGGCCGGCTCGGTGGTGGTGGAGACGGTGTTCTCCCGCGACGGTTTCGGCCGCATCACCGCGGCCGCGGTCGAGGCGCAGGACATCCCGGTGGTGCAGGGCGCGGTGGTCGTCAGCGCCCTGGTCTTCGCCGCCGTCAGCCTTGCCGTCGACCTGGTGACGCCACTGCTCGACCCGCGCCTGGCCGAGCGGCCCGCAACGGGAAGGGGCAGCCGCGGATGGCTGAGACCACGGTCGGCCTGAACCCCCCCGACACCGCCCGTGACGCCACCCACAATGCTGCCCATGGGACTCCCCGTGGAACCTCTCATGGAAGCGTCGGTGATGCCGCGCACGGCGCCGTCCGCGGTACGGCCCACAGCGACACCCCTTTCCCCGTGGCGCCGCGGGCGTCGCTGTGGGCGGCTTCGCGCGCGGTGCTGCGGGGCGCGTGGCGCAGCCCGGGGCTCACGCTGGCGGTGCTGGTGCTGGCGCTCGTCCTGGCCTGGGCGTTCGTGCCCACGGTGTTCTGCGCGCACGCGCCGCTGGCCACCACGCCCGACCGCGCGCTGCTCCCGCCGAGCGGCGCGGCCTGGTTCGGCACCGACTACCTCGGCCGGGACGTCTGGTCACGGGTAGTACATGCTTCATCGCTTTCACTGCGCGCCCCGGTGATCGCGGTCGGGCTCGCACTGGCCGGCGGGGTCACGATCGGCCTGGTCGCGGGCAGCCTACGCGGCTGGGTCGACGCCCTGCTGATGCGGATGGTCGACACGGTGCTGGCCGTTCCGGCGATCATTCTGTCGCTGACCGTGGTCACCGCGCTGGGTCCCGGCACCGCGCACGCGGCGATCGCCGTGGGCCTGGGGGGCATCGCGGGCTTCTCCCGGATCGTGCGCGCCCAGGTGCTCAGGGCCCGGCAGGAGCCGTATGTGGAGGCCGCGTCCGCCGCGGGTGTGCGGGGCCCCGTGGTGCTGCTGACCCATGTGCTGCCGCACGTGTGCGGCCCGGTGCTGGCGCTGGCGGCACTCGAGCTGGGCACCGCGGTGCTCGCGGTGTCCGCGCTGAGCTTCCTCGGTCTCGGGGCGCAGCCACCCACGCCGGAGTGGGGCGCGATGGTCTCCGAGGGTCGTGACTACCTCGGCACCGCCTGGTGGCTGACCGTGCTGCCCGGCCTGACCATCGCCGCCGTCACCGTGGCGGTCAACCGGATCGCCCGCGCCCTCTCCCCCGGTGGCCGGCCGTGAGCCCCCGTCCGGAGCCCCGATCTTCGTCAGCCCCGTTCCTCGTCCCGTCCGTCCGACACCTTTACGGAGTACCCATGACTCAGGTGCAGTTCACCGGGCAGCTCCCGGCCGTGGTCGACACCGCCTGCGCGCCCGAGATCGAGTCCTGCGACCAGCTCCCGGCAACCCCGGCCCGCGACGTGGAGCGGCTGCGCGGGCGGATCACCGCCGACGGCTCCAGCGGCTACCGCGCCGAACCCGGCCGCTACCACGTCTACGTCTCCTGGGGCTGCTCGTGGTCGTCGCGCGCCGCGGTCGTCCGCGCGCTCAAGGGCCTCCAGAACGTGGTCTCGCTGTCGTACGTCGACGACTCCACCGACGAGCGCGGCTGGATCTTCGGCGGCCGCTCCGGGCCCGACCCGGTCAACGGCTTCTCCCGGCTGCGGGAGGCGTACGAGGCGACGGTGCCGGGCTGGCTGGGCCGCGCCTCCGTGCCCGCGCTGTGGGACCGGGAACACGGCAGGATCATCAGCAACGAGTCGGGCACGATCAGCCTCGACCTCAGCACACAGTTCGACGCCTGGGCCGACCCGGACGTCGACCTCTACCCGTGGGCGCTGCGCTGGCGGATCGACGCCTTCAACACCTGGCTGCATCAGGACGTCAACAACGCCCTGCACCGGGTCGGGCACGCGGCGGACCCGGTCGAGCACGCCCGGATCCTGCGGGTGCTCTTCGAACGCTTCGACACCCTGGAGGAGCGGCTGCGCACCCGGCGCTACCTGTTCGGGCCGATCATCACCGAGCCCGACGTGCGGCTGTGGCTGTCGCTGGCCCGGCTGGACGTCGCCTACCCCGGGCTGCTGGCCACCAACATCGCCCGCCCGGAGGGCTTCCCCGCGCTGTGGGCCTATGCCCGCGACCTGTACGCGCTGCCCGCTTTCAGGGACGCGACGGACTTCGCCGTGATCCGCCGGAACTTCGCCGACAACTTCGACCAGCTGCACCCGGAGCGGGTCGTCCCCCGCACGTCCCTGACCAGCTGGACGACGGCGGAATGGGACACCCCGCACGGACGGGAAGAGGTGGGTGCCGTCCGACCCTGAAACGATCACGCATTATCGGCCGGCGGCGTCCGGGCGTCTGCCGAACGCACTTTCTTCCGCCGCAACAATGCCACAGGAAATTCCTGCGAAGAAAGACCGCTCACCGACCGGCCCGCCAGTGACTCTCCAGCGCACGGCGCGAACGTGACGCGAGGAAAAGCACGCGGCAGACCGGGAAGCCGCGGGCGCGGCGGGCGGAGCCACGGGCGAGCGATGATCCAGGGGAACTGGTCGGATGCGGCCGGTCGGCGTCCCTACTGGCTGTCCGGACGAAGCATGCGGGTTCGGCGGGCGGATGCCATGTCGGGTGTCTGGACGTAGGCGTTGCCGACCGGAAGCTGCTCGATCTCCTCCGTGAGGTCACGGCCCGCCCTGACCCGGACGAAGCCAGCCGCCTTACGCGACTGCGGATAGTTGATCCGATATATCATCTTTGTCCCCGCGTTGGCCAGCACGTCCGGATGAAAGTCGTCGATGCCCTGGCTGGAGAGACGACGACCGCCACACCGAACTTTCGGCCCTCCTTCATCAGCTTGGGGAGGGTCGCGTCCTTCGCCAGGCGGTGCGCCTCGTCAAGCACGATGGCAAGCCGCAACTGCCCGGTCTGCCCCCAGGAGAACATGTCCTTGTAGACCTTGCGGAGCAGGAACGCGCCGGCGGCGACCTGCGCCTGCTCCACCTCGGCGAAGCCGTGCAGGTCGACGACGAGCCCACTCCTGATCAGGTCCTGGATGCTCAGCCCGGTGTCGTCCGTGAACAGGCCGTACTCCAGCAGCGGCCGGCAGCGGGCGAGCACGTTCGCCACCCCGCGTTCCTTCTCCAGCCGCGCGATCCTGTCCCGGACCGCCTCCAGCGTCGGAACACCCCGCGGCGGGGTGAGAGCACCATGGCCATGCGCCTCGTAACCGCCCACCAGCGCCTGGTAGACGACGTCCCGCTGGATGTCACCAAGCCCGCACACATAGGCGAAGATCTCCGAGACGGACAGCGCGTTCATCTTGTAGGCGTGCCGGCCGGCGTCCGCCGCCAGCTCGAACGGTGAGAAGGGCAGGCCTGCCGCGGCGTCCCGCACATGCAGGGATTCCGGCCGCCGCGGGTCGTTCCCGAACTGGCCGTGGAAATCGATCACCAGTGCGGGCAGGCCCTGCTCCACCGCGCCCTGAAGCAACCGGATCGTCGTCTCCGACTTGCCCTGTCCCGGGATACCGAGAATGAACAGGTGGGGGCTGCCGGTCGTGCTCGCCTCCCAGACGATGTCCTCCTCCGGAGGCAGCGTGCGGCCCACCAGCACCCGCACGGCCCGCGGGTATGTGAGCTCCCGGGCCGGCGGTTCATCCGACGGGCTCGGCGGCGTCGTCGGCTGCGCTTCGGCCGGAGCCGTCCTCGGCGGCGTCGGCGGCGACTCGGCCGGAGGCTGCGACGGGGCATCTGCCGAGGTGCCCGCAGGCTCAGGGGGACGTCCACCGGCTTCGCCACCGTCCGCGCCGACGGCGGCGGACGACGGGAGCGTGCCGACGGCTGGCGAGACGTCCGTGTCCGTGTCGGCATGGACGCTCGTGCCGGGCCC